>CAITNQ010000159.1 GCA_903893785.1 uncultured Gemmatimonadota bacterium | reverse complement strand
GTCGGGCGGTTGGTGGCTACCGTCGGCGGGCACCGGGGCGGTCTGATCAGCATGGCCTACGGCAGCCCCGAGACCGTGGCCCACGCGCCGGAGGAGACGGCGGCCATGTGCGCGGCTTTCCGCGCCTGCGGCCAATACTGGCAGGCCCTTTGGTCGTAGACGGCCGGTTCGGCGCACGTCAGCGCGCGGTGCCCCGGCGCGGCGCGGGTAACAGGGCGACCAGGCCGACCAGGCCGACGTCGCCGAGCCGTTAGCACCCATCGCTTCGCGGCCGTGTGGCCGCCGGTACCGGGTGATTTCCGGGGCGACCGGGTGGTGCTTGCCGGCTACAGGCAGTGGTTCGGACTCGGCGAAGTGGCGTTGCAGTACGCCCGGGGGAGACGGGATGTCAGACGTGGAACGCGGCAGTCCCGAAGGGCGCCGCCGACTGGCGCTGGGGCGAGGACTCACGGTTACCCTGGCGCCCGCCGCCGCGTTGCTGCTGCTGCACCTGAACGCGACGGCCGGTTCGGCAGTGCCGGACGGGTGGTCCACCTGGGCCCTGGCTTCCGGGGCCCTGGCTGCCGCCGCCGGGTTTGGTCTGCCCCGCTGGCCCGGTTTGGCGCGACCGTTGGTGAGTGTCGTCACTGCCCAGGCCGCCGCCGGTGCGACCGTGGTCCTGGTGGCCGCCGATACGCCGCAGGCACCGGTGACCGTGCTGTTCGTGCTGGCGTCGGTAACCGCCGCCATGTACGGATGGTGGGCAGCGCCGCCGTCGGCCGCCGTCGCGAGTCTGGGCGCGGTGTGGGCCGACGACACGGCAGTGGTACTACGGCAGCGCCTGGGTGAGTGCCGCGCCGCCGCGATCGGCGCCCTGGGCACCTGGTTGGTGGCTGGCCCCATGGGCCTGGCCGCGCCCGGGTGGGGCCAGGCCATGGTGCTGGCGGCCATGGTGTACCCGGTCGTCGGCGGGGTGGTGCTGATCCGCGGGGCGGCGTCGGTGCTGCGGGCACCGCCCTGGGTCCTGTTCGGCGTTTGGGCCCTGCTGGCGGCGATCGCGGCGGTGCTGGGGTTCGCCCTGCCGGTGGTGATGGCAGGACTGGCCGTCGCCGTGGCCGGGCTGCTGGTGCTGCTGCAGGTGCCCGACAGCGGCGGCGCGACCGGCACGGGGGAGGCCGGCTGGCTGGCCGCCCTGGCCGATCACCCGGCCCGACTGTTGGTCGGCAGCTTCATCGCCACCTGCGTGGTGGGCGGGCTGTTGCTGTCGCTGCCCGCGTGCAGTGGCCGGATGACGGCGGTGCGCGTCCTGGACGCCATGTTCACTTCGTTCAGCGCCACCTGCGTCACGGGTTTGGTGGTGCTGGACACGCCGAACGATTTCTCGGTCCTCGGTCAGGTCGTCATCCTGCTGTTGATTCAGATCGGCGGCCTGGGCATCATGACCTTCTCGGCTGCGGCCCTGGTCTTCCTGCGCCGTCGCATGCGGATGCGCCACGAAGGCGCCATGGTCGAGCTGGTGGGCAGCGAAGGGCGCGGCGCGCTGGCTGATGCCCTGCGGCGGATGCTGCTGGTGACTTTCGGTGTGGAAGCGGCCGGTGCCGGGCTGCTCACCGGCCTGTTCATGGCCCACGGCGATGGTTGGGGCACGGCCGTCTGGCGGGCGGTGTTCACGTCCATATCAGCCTACTGCAACGCCGGCTTCGCCCTGCAGACGGACAATCTGGTCACCTACCAGCACTCCAGTCTCGTGCTCCATGTGGTGGCGGCGCTGATCGTGCTGGGTGGACTGAGCCCCGCGGTCATCATCGAGATCCCGCATTTCTTGCGGCGGCGCCGCCTGTCGCTGTTCGCGCGCGTGGTTTTGGTTACCACCGGGTTGCTGCTGTTCATTCCCACTCTGGCCATCGCGGCCCTGGAGTGGTCGACCACGCTGTCGGGCCTGTCGGTCGGCGACCGGCTGGCCAATGCCTGGTTCCAGTCGGTGACCACCCGCACGGCGGGCTTCAACTCCATCGATCTGACGGCCATCCGGCCGGCCACGGTTACGCTGATGGATGTGCTCATGTTCGTCGGCGGCAGTCCCGGCGGCACGGCCGGTGGCATCAAAACCACCACCGCCGCCCTCCTGGTGCTGGCAGTCGTCGCGGCTTTTCGCGGCCAGAACAAGGCGTCGGCCTGGGGTTGGCGGATCGGCCATGCCTCGGTGTACAAGGCGGCCACGGTGCTCGTCCTCGGCCTGGTGGCGGTGCTCAGCAGCGTGCTGGCCATCCAGTTGACGCAGGCCATGGGTTTCGATGTCGCTCTGTTCGAGGTGCTGTCAGCGTTGGGCACGGTCGGCTTGACGATCGGTGGTACGCCCCTGCTCGATGGCGTGGGCAAGGTGATCATCATTGCGTGTATGTTCGTGGGGCGCGTCGGGCCGTTGACGCTATTGCTCAGCTTCCAGGTCGACGGCGAGGGGGATCCCTGGGTGCTGCCCGAGCAGGAGATCAGCGTGGGGTGATCCCGGGCGACGCCGCCGTGGGCGCGCTCACCGACGACAGGGCCGCCGGGCAGGGCCGGCCGCACAGGCAGCGCGGCGATCCAGGCCTGCGGCCACCGGTTGCCGCGGCCGACCGACCGGGTTCACGGCGTGCAGGGCAATGCGAAAGCCGGCGAGGCCCGGCGATGGAGTCGTGCGCATGAAGAAGCAGGTGATGGTGATTGGACTGGGCCAGTTCGGCCTGTCCCTGGCGCGTTCGCTGGCGCAGCGCAGCGTCGACGTGCTGGCCATTGATACAGATGCCCAGGTGGTGCAGGACGCTGCCGGTTTCTGTGCCGAAGCGCTGGCGTTTGACGCCACCGACGAGAGTGCTCTGGCGCGTACCGCGCCCGCCCGGCGTGACGTGTGCGTGTGTGCGATGGGCGGTGAGTCACGTGAGAGCGCCATCATTGTGACGGCGCTGCTGCGGCAGATGGGCGCCCCGCGAGTGGTGGCCCGGGCTACCGACGACCTGATGGAACGCATTCTGCGCCTGGTAGGTGCCCATGAGATCGTCAACCCCGAACGGGCCTTCGGCGAGCGCCTTGCCAACCGCATGCTGTACGAGGGTTTGGTTGACCAGGTGCCATTGGGGGAAGACCTGGTGATCACCGAGCTCCACCCGCCGCGATCGATTGTCGGCCGTACTCTGATCGAACTGGCGTTGCCGAAACGCTTCGGCGTCACGGTCGTTGGCACGCGCCGGACGGTAGCCGGGCGGGGTCACCTGCAGATGCCGGACCCGCGGGACCCCATCCGCGAGGACGATATCATTGTCATTGTTGCCTCGACTGCGGCGGCACAGCGCCTGATGGAGAAACTGTGATGCAGGCCAGCC
>CAITNQ010000158.1 GCA_903893785.1 uncultured Gemmatimonadota bacterium | reverse complement strand
GCCGGCGGCACGATCGTGAAGCCGGCTCAGGACGTGTTCTGGGGAGGCCACAGCGGGTACTTCGCCGACCCGGACGGGTATTACTGGGAGGTGGCCTGGAACCCGCACGCTGCCTTTGACCCCGATGGCGCCGTGGTGCTGCGATAGCCCGGTAGCCGGGCTACACGGCCGTCGGTCGAGTCAGGCGGGCAGGTCACGCGGCGACACCGGGCGATGGGGCCGCGCGGAAGGGCCCTGGCGGCGTGCCATGCCGTTGTGCCACACAACCGCTTCCGAGCATGGGCCCCGCGGTCAACGGCCAACGGGAAACTGACGTTCCGGACCGCTGGGAATCTGACCCTCTTGGCCACTGGGAATCCCCCACTTGTGGCCATCGAGCATCTGGCAGCCGACACGAATCGGACTGGCCCCACGACGTGGGTTGCTCCCGGTTGGACGCGGCCCCCCTTTGGCTTGGGTGACGGGCCCGCGGCACCGTGCGATTGCGGCCGCCGCCAAGGGCCGCGGTCATCCGAGCCGGGGCAGCAGATCACGACGGCCGAGTCCGTCGCGGGGCTCGGGGCGGGTTGGATCGAGGATTCCGGGCAGGCGGCAGCACCCATGGGGGCCTCTTCCGGCGCGGGGCTCGGGGCCAACTAGGGCCGCCGGTACCCGGCCTTGGGCAGCCAGTCGTCCCAGACCAGGCGCTCCCACCAACGGACCGAGTTCTCGTCCACACAGACGCTGCAGGTGGATACCAGGCGCCGGTCGCCTGATCGCGCGTCGACAAACCAGGCCTCATAGCACTGGGTAGCGTCGTTGCGGTATACCCCAGTCTCGTGGATCTCGGCGAAGGCGACCATGGCCGTTACCCCCGCGTAAGCCTTCCGGCCTCCCCAGGCTAGGGGGCCTCTGCAAGCCGAAAGCAAAAAGCGCGCCATGCCCAATGGGGGCCATGGGGACCCGGGTAAGCGCTCCGGCGAGGCCGCCAGACCCGGATTTGGCCTCGCCTGTCACCCCACCGCACTGCCCACGCTGGGCAAGACAGCGGCGTTTGCCACGGGGCGCGCGGGGGGCACCGGCAGGTTTTTCCGGTGAGCCACCGCGCCGGCGGCAAGGGACGCGGCGGCTGCCAGGGGGTCGGCAAACCGGCTACCCCGGGCCCCGGCAAGAGCTGCGGCGGGGCAGGCAGACCCACATTCCGCCGCCAAGGCCGTCCCCGCGGCCGTGGCCATGCGGCGCGCGACAGCCGCGTTCGCCACGGCGACAGCCATCTTCCGGCTACGTCAGCGGGGATCATGGCGCCGCTCTCCGGACCCCCATCTGGCTCCCCAGTTCCTGCTTGACCCTCGCCCAGCCCTGTGACGCCACCGCCGACGGCGACTGGGGCAGCGCGGCCTGCAGCCGGGCGTAAAGCGCCGCCTCACTCGACGGGCCGGTCAGCCGGTCAATCCAGCCCCCCTGGTTGGCCGGGTCAACCACGCAGATCAGAGGCAGGCTGAATCCCCCCAGGCCAGCGGCGTACGTCTCCCAAGCAGGGTCGCCGTCGACCTCGGCGAACCAGACCACCAACCGCTGTCGCACAAGCGGTTTCAGGGGTGGCCACAAGCTCTGGATCGAAAAGTCGAGGACCCGGCGGGTGTAGGTGTCGCTGCTGCGTCCGGCCACCAGCAGGACCTGGCGGCCACTGTCGGCCGCCACCATGAAGGCGGTATCGCCACGGGTCTCCCAACTCAGCAGCGACGTCTCGCCGGCGCAGACCCCCGGCAGGTAAGGGTCGACCGCGGCGGGGTACGCGCCTGCCTCCCACTCGTGATCGCGCCGCAGCTCGTCGTCGGACCGGTTGTAGTAGTCGTAACGGACCAGCCCGTCGTCGGGTCCCGAACGGATCGGATCATCCCACGTCAGGTCAAGGTGGTACCACCGGCTGCAGAGCCGCACCAGGTTCCAGGCATGCCCCTGGCCGTTCCCCAGGCCCGGCACGATCCGCACCGTTACGCCGGCCTGGCTGAGGAGGCGTTGACCGAGCAGGGAATATCCCTGGCAGACCGCCCGGCCGTTGGTCAGGGCCCCGTAGGCCGTGTAGCGCAGCACGTCGTCGGCCTCCGAAGTCTCGTAGGTGACGTGGCCGATGACCCAGTCGTGGATCACCTTCTCGCGTTCTTCCTCACCCATCCCCGGCGTGATGATCTCGGCGACGATGCCGGCCACCTGCGCGGTCACCAACGCCTCCTGCTCGGGGGTTGTCAACCAGGCGTAGCGGAACGTCACCGTGACATCACCGTCGTTTCCGGACCAACCCACCTCCCGACCGGCATAGGTGAACCGCAGGTAGTCGTCAGCGGCCAGCGCCGCCTCCTGAGCCTGGTCGATCATCCCCGCCACGTCGGCGAACGCAAAAGCGAAGTGCAGCCGCAGGGAGAAGTCGGTGGTACGGGCCTGCAACTGCGTCCCCAGGGCGCTCTCCAAGGCCTGGTACGAGGGGCAGTCGGTCGGGGTCGACAAGGGAGAAGCCGCCGCCCTGGCGGAATGGCCTGTCAACCGGGCCAGCTGCTCACCGTACAGCGGATTGGTCCCCCAGAGCCTCCCCTGGCGGGCATCGGCGCCGGCGTCTGCCGGAACCGCCGCCACCGCCAGTAAAGCCGCGACCGAGGCCTGCTGCAGCCAACGCCTGCTGCGGTTCATGCGCCTCCCCCTTGTCATATGGTTCGATCTCCCGGCTCGATCGCGAGCCCCGGCCAGCGGCCCCGGACCAGCGCTACGCGTGGACCTCGCCGTGACCGTGAAGATACGCCCGAGCGTCGCCTCCAGCAGGACAGACTGGCGCAACCCTCGGGTCCCGCCGGCGCACGTCGGTACTTGCCCCACCGGCCGTTTCCCGGCCGGCGATGGCTTCGGCCGGCAGCGCTGACTATACTTGCCGCGTTCGTCGCCAAGGCCGCGGAGCGACCGCGAGCACCCGCGCCGGTGTGGGGCCGGCGTGCACCCGGCGCCGGGCAACCCCGCCCAGCCGCCGCAGCGCCGTCTCGCCGACCTGCAACGAGACCGAAGCGCGCGCGCCAGAGGGGCTCGCCGGAACCGCCGGGTGGACGACCATCGGGAGTCGTGGCGCGGACGCGCCGACCCTCTGTGGCCACGCGGACCTGCAGACCGCTTGGCGACGCCGGAGACCCTGCCATGGGAGCCAGTCATGCGCCACCGGCAGCCGGGTCGGTGACTCGGTTGCTGATCCTGGGTGCCGGAACTTTCGCCACCGAAACCCTGGACATCGCCGAGGCCGCCGGAGGGTTCGAGGCGGTCGGTTTCGTGGTCGATCTCGATCCTCCACCCCCGGGGTCGACCCACTCGGGCTTGCCGGTCTTCCCGCCGGATGACCTGCCACTGCCGGCATCAGAATGCCTCGCCGTCGCGGGCATTGTGACCACCCGCCGCCGCCGTTTCATCGAGGCCATGCAGGCGCGGGGTTATTGCTTCGCGACCCTCATCCATCCGTCGGCGGTCATCTCCCCGCGCGCCAAGATCGCCCCGGGGTGCGTCGTGCATGCCGGTGTCGTGGTTTCGAGCCAGACCCTGATTGAGCCCCACGTGATCGTCAACCGCGGCTGCCTGGTCGGTCACGACAACCACATTCAGTCCTACAGCACCCTGGGACCGGGGGCCAATGTGGCGGGCGGAGTGGACATCGGCACCGGCGCTTACATCGGCGTCGGCGCGGTCATTCGCGACCATGTCACCATCGGCGCCCACGCGGTCGTCGGCGCGGGGGCCGTGGTCGTGCAATCCGTGCCCGAACGTTGCCTGGTCGTCGGCGTCCCCGCCCGCGTCGTCAAGACCGGGGTCGAGGGCCTATAGCCATGCCCGGTGGGTCGGCAGCCACCCCCCCCCAGCCGGACGGCGCCACCAGGTCGCCACGGCGCAGCAGCGATGCCGGCGCCAGCCAACCACAGCCATGGCGCCTGCTGCTCATTGGCCAAGCCATCGCCCCGGGCGAGACCGGCGGTCTGACAATCGCCCTGGCCGACCTCCAGGCACAGCTGATCGGCCGGGGCTGGAACGTTGAATCGGCGGCGTACACGACCCAGGCCCGGTTGCCCGAGATGGCGCCGTCGTCACCGGAGCCCGTGGCTCTGCGGCCAACTAACGCCGCCAGTCGACTGGCCGGGCTGAGTCGGTGGCGGTGGGCTGGCTGGATCGGGCAACGGTTGCCCCGTGGCGCGCGCCAAGCCATCGAGTTGCTGTCCATGCCCGGCTCCTTCTGGGCCGACGCCTCGATCAACCTCGAACGGGTGGACGCGCTGCTGGCCCAACCGGACCGGTACGACTGCGTGCTGCTGGCCCCATCGACCATTGACGCGCCCGGGCTGATGGCCCTGGCTACCAGCCGGCATCCCCGCGTCGTGCTGGTGGGATTGGGTGCCCTGAGCACGGAGTTGCGCGCCTGGTGGTGGCCCTGGTGGGGGGCGCTCCTGCGCCGGCGGCGAGCTCATCGGTACCACCGCTGCCTCCTCAAGCGTGTGGTGCCGAGCAACCTGGCGCTGGGGGTCTTTGCCAGCCGTCAGTGGTACGACGACGCGGTGCGGGCCGGCTTCCCGGCGGCCCGTGCGCGGCTGGTCCCGTTCGCCGTGCCGTTGCCGCGCCCGTTGCCCCGTCGCTCAAGCGGTGGCTCGCGCCTGCTGTGGGTGGGCCGCCTGTCGCGCGAGAAGGGCCTGCATCTGCTGCTTGACGCCTTGCCCGCCATCCGCCGGAGCGTGCCCCGGGTGCACGTGACGGCGATCGCAGCCCAAGGGCCGGCAGGCTACCGCACCCAGATCCTGTCAGCGATCCGCGACCTGGAGCTGGAGGACGCCGTGGACCTGCGTCCGGCCGTCGCGCGGGAGGAGCTGCAGGCCGCATACGCCGGGCACGACGTGTTGTTCTTCTATTCTCCCTACACGGACCCGGTGGCGCTGGTGGTGATGGAGGCCTTTGCCGCGGGGCTCCCCGTGGTGGCCTCCAGGGCCGCCCCCGACGCCCAGTTGATCCACGACCGCACCACCTGTCTGTGCTACTGCCCCGGGAACGGCCGTTCGCTGGCCGAAGCCGTTGTCTGCCTGCTCGGCGACCGTCGCCTCAGCGTCGCGCTGGCGGCCAACGCAGGCCGGTTGATCAGGGAACACTTCGCGCCCGAAGCCATGGGTCAGGCGTACGACGACCTGCTGCGTGGTCTGCTACTGACACCGGCCCGCCCGTCTGGCGCTCATGGCGTCGCCGGCTCGCCGGCAGCACGGCCGTCGGCGAGGCAACCGTAACGCCCGTGGCCCGCTTCCAGCTGCATGCGGTGGCGGAACTGCGCCGGCGACATGACGGGTCGCTCGACCGCCGCAGCGAGATCGTGAATGCGGTGCACCAGGTCAATGTTCCGGGCCAGGCGCGTGCGGCCCCGGTCGCGCCAGATGTTGTCCTCCAGGCCCACCCTTACGCCGCCACCACAGGCCAGCGCCAGCATGTTCACCGGCAGCTGCGCCTCGCCAATACCGGCCAGACTCCAAAGCGACTGGGCCGGGAGATCGCGGACCATCAGACCGGCGGCCAGCAGATCCGCCTGCGCGCCGGCAACGTTCCCCAGCAGCAGGTTGAAGTAGTGCGGGGGCCGGAGCAGGCCCTTCCCCACCAGGTACTTGGCGTAGTTGATCATGCCCAGGTCGAAGGCTTCCAGTTCCGGCAGGATGCCACGGTGCTGCATGGCCGCCGCCAGGCGCCCAACCATGTCGGGCGCGTTCATGCTGGCGGAGTGGGCGAAATTGTGTGAACCCAGGGTCAGGCTACCCATGTCGGGTTTGAGGTCACCGTCGAGTGCCAGCGGCGCGACCCGCTGGGCGAACTCGCCGACGATGCGGCCGCTCAGCGACACGCAGATAACCAGGTCCCTGGCAAAGGACCGGATGCCCTCGATCAGTTGCCCGTAGATTTCCGCCTTGCAGGTGGGTTCTCCGGTCGCTTCATCCCGAGCGTGAAGGTGGACCAGGGTGATGCCGATCTCGTACGCCGCATGGACATCCTCGACGACCTCGCCCACCTGGATGGGTACATGGGGCGTCATCTGCTTGGTGGGAACCATGCCCGTCGGGACCAGGTTCACGATTGTTTCCATACCGCGATACCCCCTTGATCAGGAGCGCCCGCCGAGCGTGCCCACCGTCCGGCGGCCACGGTTCGATCTCGATGGCGGGGCCCGGTGCAGCGGCGGCCTTGCCGGTCCAACGGAGAAGGTCCCCAGCGGCGTACCACGGGCCGCGAGTCGCGTGCCACCAAACCGCATCACCCCGCGACCGGACTGCCCATCTTCCGGCGCCCACGGCACGTCGCTTCAGCCCGTGGCCGGCCTCGGCGTGAGGGGCAGGTGTCTGCCGCGCTCAACCGGCCATTGGCAGGGCCCACGATGATCCCGCGCGTCCTGCACCAGACGTGGCGAGTGGCCCAGATCCCACGACCGCTGCGCGCCTATCACGACTCCTGGCGGCACCACCACCCCCACTGGGAATTCCGTCTGTGGACCGACGCCGACAATGAGTCCCTGGTGGCGGACCACTACCCCGACTACTTGGCCTACTACCGGAACGTCCTGCCTCCGATCCTCAAAGTGGACTTCGCCCGTCTGGCGTACCTCCATCGCCATGGCGGCGTGTACGCCGACCTTGACTACCAGGCCCTGCGACCTTTTGACCCGTTGTTGGACACCCCAGATGCGGTCTTGGCCCGGGAGCACGACGGCATCGGCATGGTGCTGCGCGGCCGCGACTATGTGATCAATGCACTGATGGCTTCGCCGGCCGGGCACCCGCTGTGGCTCGACACCATGGGCGCCATGGTGAGTTCGTTCCGCCCGCGGCGGTGGCTGGAACAGCGCACTGCGTACGTCATTCGCATGGCCATCGAGGTACTCGATCAACAGGTGGAACGCCGCCTCCAGACGCACCATGACGTGACGGTACTGCCGTTCGATCAACTCTATCCCTCGGCACCCACGGACCGCATCCGGGCGCAGCGCACGCGGCGCGCCGCCGCCTTGAGCGCCTACGGCATCCACCACTACCAGAACTCGTGGAGGTCGCCGGTGGCCCGACTCGCCAACGCGGTGCGTGCCGTCATCCAGCGCTGCGGTCGCCCCTGAACGGCGGTCAATCCGCTGGGCACGCAGGGTGACCCCGGCCGCCGTCAGGCGGTGGGCTCCGCCGAGGCCTGGTTGCGATAGTGGGCCGCATACCCCTGATCTGCCCCCAGGACATGCTCGACGTACCAGTGGATCAGCAGCGAGCGAACCAGCTTGACGCTCTGGTCCGAGCCGGGGTGGACCTCGACGAAGCGTCGGGCCTTACCCATGGCAAGGCGGAAGCTGCGGTGCAGCTCCTGATGCTCGGCCAAGCCGGGGTAACCCCGTTGGGCCAGATAACGCTCTTCGGTCTGGAAGTGCTCCTGAGTGTATTGCTCGATGAAGTCCAGGCAGCGACGCAGAGCCGGAACAGGATGTCCCGAGCGCAGGGCTCTGACCAGGGCCTCCAAGTGGCTCAGCAGGTTCTGGTGCTGTCCGTCGATGATCGGGATACCCAAGACGAGGCGAGCCGACCACACGGGCGGATCATCTGCAGGCGACGGCTGCGAGTCAGTCACGGCGGGCTCCTTGCAGTGGGCGCCGGTGCGGCGGCAAGCTGTCGTCCCCGCACGCAGGCGTATTCGGCAGGCGGCGTGCACGCGTTTGTACCAATACCCGGCTTGGGCTGCGGGCGCAAGCGCCCCAGTGTGGGGCCGCGCCTCCGGCCGGCTCTGCGGGCGGGTGGCGCCGGCCGGGTCGGAGACGCAGGCACCCGTTGGGTCACAGGCGCGGGCGCCAGTCGGCGGCATCCGCGACGTTGGCCGTTGACGCAGCCCAGGCCGTACCTATCTTCACGGTCGAGGTGCAGATATTTATCCGATCGGTTTACTCAAGTCAAGCATCATGGACCGAGTGGGTCGCCGGCGCGGACGGGGCGGGTAGGGCAACCTGGACCGGCACACCGAGCCCGACCCGTGACCGCAGCCGTGCGCGGCGCGGCACCGGCCGCCCAGAGCCGCGGCAGGTGGGCACCACAGCCTGACTATGCCAACCTTGTGAAGGGGGATCCCTTGGGCCTTATCTGCCCGATTTCGACCCGCCAGGTGGACCAGATCACTGTTCGCCTGACGGCGCTGGGGGTGTTACTGGCCGCGCTGGCAGCCCAGGCTCTGCCAGCGCTACCCATCGCTGCCTTGTTGGTGGTGGACTTCTTGGTGCGCGGCTTCCTGCCCGCCACCTGGAGCCCGTTGGCGACCGTCGCCCGACGGCTGCGGGCCGCCCTGCCCGCACCGGCCTGCCCCATAAACGCGGGCCCCAAAGTCTTTGCCGCCCGGCTGGGCTTTCTCATGGCCGCCGCTGCCGCGGCCTGCGCCTACCTCGGCCTGGCCCTGCCAGCGCGCGCCATTCTGGCCGGGTTGGCCCTGTGTGCCGGCCTGGAGGCCGTTGCCGGGGTGTGCCTCGGTTGCCACATCTACACTTTGCTGCTGCGGCTGACGCAGAGGCCCCGGGCCACGGCGGTCACCCCCCTTGCTTCACCAACGCCAACGGCACAGCCCAACGGTCCGGCGGCGGCCTCGCAGTCGCCCTGCTGACCACGCGCCCCGGTTCGCCCGTCGCCTCATCGTCGCCCCGCTCGGCCCGCCGGGGCCTGAACCGACTGGCACAGGCCCGGGAGGTGAGGGCCTGTGGGGGCCAGCCCGCAATCGCCCTGTGACCGCAACGACCGCGCAACTACCGTTGATACCGTGGGCGCGGTGGCGCGAAGTCGACAGGGCCGCGGCCTTCCCCTTCGTTTCCCGGGTGCGCCAAACGCTACACGGTGGGGTACCTGGGCGCCGGTGCGGCAGACGCCGGAACGCGATGGTTGAGGGCCACCGTGGGCTGCCGCCCTAGCCACGGCCCTCAAGCGTCTGTGCAGGTGGGGCGAAGGCCGGCACGCGATGGTTGACGGCCCCCGCGGTCCGTTACCGCGGGCCCTGCCCCACCAGCCCCTCCGCTTCGAGCGCCTCCAGGTACGCCTGCAGCACGGCAGCCGACACTGTGCCCCCCGCCTGCAGACGCTCCCAGACCTCGACCACTGTGCGCCGCCCGTTGAGCCAGTGCCAGGCTCGGTCGACTTTCCCCGACTCGGCGCGCAGCGCGGCCAGCCGGTCGCGCCCCGCCGGGCTCAAGCCGGCCTCATCGGGACGGTGCCAGACCCGCCGGCGGAACACCCGCCCGTCGACCGGAGCGTCGCCAGGGCATGCCACTGCCGTCACCGGCCAGGCGTCGGCCGAAACCGGGTCCAGTGCCGGTGGCACGGCGGGATCGCCACTGGCCGACCACCAACCGGCGGCGGCCTCGCCCTCGCGTTGGGCGAAGCCGCGGAGGTCAGCGGCAAGCTGGGTGGTCCGTTCGCGCAGACCCGGGTCTTCCGGCGCCAGTCGCCGCACCTGCGCAATCGCGTCGGTGGCTTGGTACCCCAGGTGCCGCGCCAACGGGACCACGGCGCCGGCCGAACGACGGGTCTCGGGCTGGGTCAGGGCGTCGATGATGCGATGCTTCCAGTCGTACGCGGCCAACCGGGCGATTTCGCCGGCCTCAGTGGGGCCCGCCGTGGCCAACACGTGGAGGTACACACCGGCAATGGTGGCCGCCCGCGTCAAGGCACCGACGCTCATCTGCGCCGTCGTGTCCTGCGCGCTGTGGTAATAGCGATCCGGCCAGCAGGAAAGCTGCGGCGTGGGCACATCGAAAAAGCCACGGGCCAGGAAGGCATCGTTGCCCCAGTAGGGGGCCGTGTCCCACGCGAACAGCTCGTAAGGGTCGCCGCCGAATACCTCGGCCGGCATGGCCGCCACTGTGGCGCACAGGTGGCGCACCAAGCCATCGACAAAGGAAGCGTCCGTCTCGGGCGCCCGGAAAGCCAGCAACGACCCGCCGGCCAGGGCAGAATCCATGCCCAGTCCGTCCAGGCACAGACCAGCGACTACGCGCCCCAGGTCCGCCTGGCGCTGGTGCAGGTAGGGCAGGAAACCGTCTACCTCCACGCCGTTGAGCAAGCGCACAGTCCGACGCAGGGGAGCCAACCGGCCGGTGGCCGTCAGGTGTGCCAACACCCGCGCCAACTCGATGCCCACGCAGCACCCCGAGGCATTGTCCCGCGCTCCGGGTTCGGACGAGTGGGCCAAGACCCAGATCTCCTCGTCGGCCCGATCCGTGCCAGGAAGCACCGCCTCGACGACCTCGGCCGTGCCCTCAGCCAACCGGGCATCGACGACGGCATGAACCCGCAGGTCACCGCCGTTAGCGGCCAACAGGCGGCGCAGGTACGCGCCCTGACGGGGCGTGAGATTGAACCCCCACAGGCCGGCCGCAGCCCGTCGACCGGACAGGATGCTCCACATGGTCAGGTCAGGCGCATCGGCAGCCACGCGCACGGGTGGGTACTGGGCCAGCCAGGCTGGCGCGACGCAGTCGCTGATCACCCCCACCACCCCACGCTGGCGGGCCAGCGCGTCGACGTTCATCGCCGGTCGGTCCACCAAGATGATGCGGCCCTCGACATTCAAGCCGGCGTAGCCTTCCTCCCGGTCGGCGCCGGGTACCACGACCAGCGGCGCCGTGACCCCGCCGATCGGGGTGCCGGTGCTGTTGGATGCCAGGCAGAGAGGCTCGTCGGCGTAGTCGCAGATGCGTTCGGCGTCGCCGTCAGGGCCCACGGCCGACAGCCGCGCTGACCGCGGGAACCAGGCCAGGGGCAGGCGCGAGCGACCGAGCCACTCGGTGCGGTCGTCGGCCGGGTACGGGATGACCCGGGCTTCGACCCCGTTCTCCTGGTGTCGCTGGCGGACAAAGTCGCTGGCAGCGCCGAGGGCCGGACCGGGGACCGTGCAGCGGAACTGCCAATACTGCGCCACATCGCGCAGGCAACGGGCGCCGCGGAACTCGCCCGCCAGGGTACGGATCGATGCTTCGAACATGGTCATCCCTCAAGCAGGGACGCCCACCGGGGCGCCGGGCGGGCTGCCGGCGCCGGACCGACGTAGGCGTCAGTGGACAACTCTGAGTCCCCCAAGGACCCCGTTCGGACGCGCCACCACCCGCCATGGCGCCCCGTCGGCCTCCACTCCGGGTCGGTTCCTTGCCCCCGGACGGTTGGGTCCGTAGCATGGTGACCGGAACGAGCGCCGGCTCGGGGGGCAGCACTGCCGCTGGCCTGCCACGGCAACCCGGCGGCGCAGCACACCATGCCCCGGCGTGGTTGGCCGGCAGGAGCGGCCAGAACCACCGTCAGGCCAGCCGGCGCCGTACACGTCCCGGACCACCTGACACCGCGCCACCCAGAGCCGGCCGACAGACTGCCGCCAGGAGACGCCATGGAATCCTACGCTGCACCGCCGGTCGCCATCGCGCTGGCGACGCCCGGCAACCCGCGCAACAGCGAGTCGGACATTGTCCAGCTGGCCGACGGTCGCCTGCTGCTGGCCTGGACCGAGTTCTATGCCGGTGTGGGCGACGACCACGGTGCCGCTCGCATCGTGGGCTGCGTGAGCAGCGACCTGGGGCAGACGTGGGGCAAGCCCCACACCCTGGTCGAAAACGACGGCGGCTGCAACGTCATGGAAGTCAACTTCCTGCGGCTGCGCAACGGACGCCTGGCCCTGTTCCACTGCCAGAAGAACGTCGAGGTCGGCAGTGAAGGCACGCCCGACTGCCGGGTCATGCTGCGCCAGTCTGCGGACGAGGGCTGCTCCTTTGGCCCGGCACAGCCGTTGACCGAGGGGCAGCGCTACGTGGAAACCGCCTCCGGGCGCGGCCTGATGCTGTCCGGTGGCCGCATCCTGGTCGAGTGCGACGCACTGGAGAGCGCCTTCTGCCTGCTTTCCGACGACGATGGCATCACCTGGCGCGAAGGGGCCCATGTGCGACCGACCCAGGGCGGTTGCTGGGAACCGGCTGCCGTGGAACTGCGTGACGGCCGGGTATTGATGTTCCTCCGCACGGCCTTGGGCGGGCAGTACCAGACGATCTCGGCCGACGGCGGCCTGACCTGGTCAGAGCCGGCACTCTCGCCCTTGACAGGATCGGGCTCCCCCGTCTCGATCGAGCGTCTGCCGGCCACGGGTGACCTGCTGGCGATCTGGAATCACGATGTCGGTAGTGCCCGGGCGCGCAACCCGCTCACCGCGGCCATCTCGCGCGATGGCGGCCGCACGTGGGGGCAGTTCCGCAACGTCGCCACAGCACCCGATAATGCGTTCGCCTACCCCTCGGTGACTTTTGTCGGCGAGACGGCACTGCTCACCTATTTCGACTACCGGGACGGCATCTCGCTGTTCCTCCAGCGCATTCCCGTGGCGTGGTTCTACGGTTGACGGCAGGACCTGGGACCGTTCGCACCCAACACCAGGCCTGATCGGCCCAGGCGCCGGGTGCCCGGGCATGGTGCTGGTGACGGGCGCTGCAGGACGGTGTGCGGCCCCAACAGCCGACTCGGCGACGCCAAGACCCAGCCGACCACGGCAGCCCGGGGGAGCCGGTCGGCCCTGGCGCCCCCAACCCCTGCGACGGTTCTTCAACGCCTCGTGGCGCAGCCCCTCCGACGGTCATGGTCACCAACCGTCGGCACCCGAACGCGGAGCATCCAGACCATGACACGGCGTGAGCGTCTGATGGCCACTCTGCGGGGCCAGGCAGTGGACCACCCCGCGGTCAGCTTCTATGAGATCGGGGGGTTCGCCATTGACCCGTTCGACCCGAGCCCCTTCAACGTGTACCAGGACCCGTCGTGGCAACCGCTGCTGGACCTGGCCGAGAACGAGACCGACCTGATCCGGTTGGCAGCGCCCCTGGTGCAGTCCATCGCGGCCGACTGGAATCCGGAGCTGCCGGCGTCATGGGCTGAGTTCTTCACCACTGAGCAGTGTGACCAGGGCGACACGCGCTACGTGAAGACGACGCTGAAGGTCGGCGGCCGGACCATGACCAACCTGACCCGGCGCGATCGCCAGATCAACACCGTGTGGACCGTCGAGCACCTGCTCAAGTGCGCCGCCGACGCCGAGGCGTACCTGCAGCTCCCGGACGAGGTGCCCTCCGGCCCACTGGATATCTCGCATCTGGTGCGCGCCGAGGCCGAACTGGGTGACCGCGGCCTGGTCATGGTCGACACCGGCGACCCGCTGTGCTGGATCGCGCCGCTCTTCTCCATGGAAGACTACACGGTGATCGCGTTCTCGCAGCCGGCCCTCTTCCACCGGTTGCTCGAGAAAGTGGCGCCCTTCCGCCAGACGGTCACCGAGCAGGTGGCCCAGGCCTTCCCGGGTCGGCTGTGGCGCATCTATGGCCCGGAGTACGCCACCGCCCCGTACCTGCCCACGCACTGCTTCGAGGAGTATGTCGAGCGGTACACCGGCCCCATGATCAGGGCCATCAGGAAGCACGGGGGGTTTGCCCGCGTCCACTGCCATGGCCGGTTACGTCAGGTACTCCCCATTCTGCAGCGGATGGGCGCCGATGCCATAGACCCCATCGAACCGCCGCCCCAGGGCGACGTGGAATTGGGCGCGGTACGCCGCGAGTACGGCCGGGACTTCGTGCTGTTCGGCAACATCGAGGTGTCAGACATCGAGGGGCTGCCGCCTGACCACTTCGAGCGGGTGGTGCGCCGGTCCCTGGCTGAGGGGACCCGGGGCGAGGGCCGCGGGTTCGTCCTCATGCCCTCCTCGGCCCCGTACGGTAGGGCAATCACGCCCAGCACCCAGGCAAACTACGAAACCATGGTTCGATTGGCGCGAGGTTTCGGGTCGAACTGACGCCCCTCGACGGGTGCGGGGGTCTCGCTGGCCCGCCGGCCCGCCGCTCGCCGACGAGCGGCTGCGGACCAGGTACGTGACCGTGCTGCTGGCGACCACCAGATCGTGGCCCTGTACCGCGCGGGCACGGAATCAGGGAGCTGCCCGCGGTCACGCAGGGACCGACGCCAGACGGCCGGCGACGCGTGACTGGCACGTGACGTCACACCCGTGACTCGCCGGCAGCGGCCATCGAGGTTGACCTCACCGGCAGCGCCGCAGGTGGGGCCGCCCCCCTCGCCCCGGAAGACCCGGGAACCGCGCCCGGCGCCAAGCGCCGATGGCGCCCCCTCGCGCCACCCGTGGCACGCCGTTCGCTCCCCTCCCCGGCAAGACGGACTACCCACCCCGCAGGAGGGACGGTTGTGTTTTCGGTCAGAGTGATCAACGGCAAACGCCAAGGCGTCAGCGGCGTCCGGGTCAAACTGGAGTTCAAGGGGG
>CAITNQ010000157.1 GCA_903893785.1 uncultured Gemmatimonadota bacterium | reverse complement strand
GGTGCCACCGGAATCCGTCGATTGGGCGGCCCAGGACTCGGCGTCGTTTGCCGGCCTGTTCCTTCAGCCGCCGGGTGAAGCAAATGCCCTTGGAGAGGCTAAGTTTCTGCTGTCCAATCGCTTTGACGTGTACCTGCACGATACGCCCGAGGTCGACCTATTCGCCCGCAGCGACCGCCAACTGAGCCACGGGTGTGTTCGCCTGTCCCGCTGGGTCGACCTGGCCACCTTTGCCTTGGGTGCGCCGTGGGACGCTGGCCAATTGGAGGACCGGGTGGCCAGCGGCAAGACGCAGACGCTTGCACTTGGCGAGCCGGTGCCGGTCTACTTTGTCTGGTGGAGTGCCTGGGTGGACGAAGCAGGAAGCGTGCAGTTCAGGCCGGATCGCGACCATCTCGATGCCGCGGTCCTGTCGGCCATTGGCGCACCGGCCAGGCCCGGCGAGCGCGCGCCAGCGCCCTCTCCGTGAGGCGGGTTGCCGGCAGCGGCAACCGGGACCATATTCGGGGCACACAAACCGCGACCAAGGGGGCAGCCCATGAGGCGGACAGCCAACGGCGCCAGGGAGGTGATCGGGGTCATTCTCGGTGGCGGGCAGGGCGCGCGGCTGTTCCCGCTGACGCAGTTCCGCTCCAAGCCGGCCGTGCCCATCGGCGACAAGTACCGGCTGATCGACATTCCCATCAGCAACTGCCTGCACTCGGGAATCGACCGGATCGTGGTGCTCACCCAGTTCAACTCGGCGTCGTTGCACCGCCACATCAGTACCACGTACCGCTTCGACTTCTTCTCCTCGGAGCGCTACGTCGAGATCCTGGCCGCAGAGCAGACACAGGAGAACCGGAACTGGTACCAGGGCACGGCTGACGCAGTGCGCAAGCAACTGCACCGGATCCTGTCGCGGCGTCCGGCCCTGTGCCTGATCCTGTCGGGTGATCATCTGTACCGCATGGACTACCAGCCCTTCATCGAGAGCCATTGCCGGCGCGAGGCTGACGTGTCCATTGCGGTCAAACCGGTTAACCGCGACCAGGCGCCCGAGTTGGGCATTCTCAAAATGGCCGGTGACGGCCGCATCGTGGACTTCCTGGAAAAGCCGCAGACCGAGGCCCAGCTGGACGACCTTGCCCTGGCCGAGGGCATGGAAGACGATCCCTCGCTGCGGTACCTGGCCTCGATGGGCATCTACCTTTTCGAACCCGAGGTGCTCATCAGTCTGCTGCTGAACACGACCCACGACGACTTCGGCAAGCACATCATCCCCAGCGCTATCCACACGGTGGGCGTGTATGCTTTCCCGTTCGCCGGGTATTGGGAAGACATCGGCACCATCGGGGCCTTCTACCGCGCCAACCTGGCGCTCACTGAGGACGTACCCAAGTTCGACTTCCACGATGCCGAGGCGCCGGTCTACACGCACCCCGGCTTCCTGGCCGGAGCCCGTATCGGGGCCTGCAGGATCGACAGTTCCATCGTCGCCGAGGGTTGCCGCATCCACGCGGCCGAGATCCGCGGCTCGGTGGTGGGGCTGCGGAGCATCATCGGGGCGGGTGTCTATCTGCGCGACACGGTGATGATGGGGGCCGACTACTACGAAGGCCCAGCGGATCGCGAACGCAACGCGGCGCAGGGAATTCCGGACATTGGCATCGGCACCGGCGCCATCGTGGAACGGGCCATCATCGACAAGAATGCGCGCATCGGGGAACGGGCGGCCATCCGAAATCTGGAACGGGTGCGCGAGGCAGATCGCAGCAACTATTACGTCCGCGACGGCGTAGTCGTGGTACCCAAAGACGCGGTGATCCCGCCCGGGACCGCCATTTGACCGCTTGCAGAGGAGTCCCTTTGATGCGCGTCAGCGGAAGCATGGGCCTGCTGGCCGGCGTGTTGTTGGCGGGAACGACGTGGGCTGCCGAGCCCAAAGTATCGGGCCAGGTGTTCGGCGACTACTACTGGGTGGTGGCTTCTGATGCCCACAGTGCCACAGCCGAGCGACAGAACGCGCTGCAGATCCGTCGCATGTACCTCACGGCCGACCGTGACCTGTCCGAGGCCGCTGCGGTGCGCGTTCGCTTGGAGGCCAACGATCCGGGCTTCGCCAATGGTCGCGATGCCGACCGCGACCGCATGAACGTCTATGTGAAGAATGCCTACTTGCTGTGGCGCAAGGGATTGGGTCCGGCGGACGTGATCGTTGGCATGGCTGGCACGCCGACCTGGGCCCTGAGCGAGGAATGCTGGGGGTACCGCTCGCTCGAGAAGACCATTATGGACCTGCAGAAGGTGGGGACGCCGGTGGATCTGGGCCTGGGGCTCAAGGGCACGGTCGGGGCACCGGGTGCACTGGGTCAGGTGGCCTACTTCGCCATGGTGAGCCAGGGCACAGGCCTGCGGGCCGAGGACGACCACGGCAAGAAGTTCGCGCTCTCGCTGAGCGCACTGACGCCGGGCAAGGTGCGGCTGGAAGGCTATGTCGACACCAATCGTCGGCCGCACGGCCATGACCAGACGACCGTCAAGGCCTTTATCGGGGCTGGCAGCAAGGCCTGGCGCGGCGGCGTGGAAGCGTTCACGCGCCGCAACAGTAACGACGGTACGGGGGCCGACGCGGGCCGCGATGTTACGCTGCGGGGTGTGTCGGCCTTCGGGTCCTTACCGGTGGCGGCCGCGACTCGAGGTTTCGGGCGCCTTGACGCCGTGCACAACGGGGCCACCGACCACACGGACATGCTGGTGATCGTCGGCGCTGACCGCCAGTTGGCGCCCGGCTGCCACCTGATGCCCAACCTGTACGCGAACCTGCCGGACGGACTCGATCCGACCCTGCAGGCGCGGCTCACGCTGGACGTTGTTTTCTGAACCCATTGGCACTGCGGGGGGGCTGATGGCAGGGCACTGGCGCGGGATCGGGCGAGCATGGGTGCGGGGCTGGCGCTGTCTCAGCTCGCTGGTCGCGGTGTGCATGGCGTTGGTCACGGCCGGGCCGGCGCGCGCGCACCAGATCGATACCAGTTACCTGACCGTGATAGCCCGCCCCGACACGCTTAAGCTGGTGCTCGTGATCGACGAGTCCATCCTGTTGCGCGGCTTCCAGTTCGACCGCAACAACGACGGCACGCTGTGGCGCGAGGAAATGCTATCGGGCGTTCCCGAGGTGTTTGAGTACGCCGCCAGCCACATGACCCTCCAGGCTGACGGCCAGGCGCTGCCCCTGGAGCGCGTCTCCGGTAATGTGCAGCCCGACAACGACGGGAACATGTACATCAGCGTGCTCTGGCGCGCGGCCATGCGGCAACCCGCTGTGGACCTGGGGATAGGCACGTCGTTCGCCGACCGTCTGGGCCCCGACCACAGGGTGCTGGTCAAGATCCTCCGGCAGGACCAGCCGATGGTCCAGGCTGTCCTCAATGCCGACACGGCCCTGCAACTGTTCCGCATCGGCGAGCCGTCGGCCGGCGTGCTGGACCAGATCGAGCGCTGGTTCCGTTAGTCCGGGGAGCCCAGAGCATCCACCTCACCGGAGGTGGGAACGGAGTCCGTAGCTCCGACGCGACTGACGCACAGGCCCGCTGCCACGCTGGCACGACGCAGGCAACGGTCGAGCGAGAGACCGTCACCCCGGGCGGCCAGGAAGAATCCCAGGAACGTGTCGCCCGCTCCGGTAGTATCGACCACCCTCACGCGGGCGGCTGGCTCGTACGCCGTGGCAGACGGCGACCGGGCCCACGCCCCATTCGGCCCCAAGGTCAGTACAGTTGTCGCCGCCGGGTAACGCGCGCCCAAGCGCGCCAACTGGTCCTCGGCCGCACCGGGCCCTACCAGGGATGCGGCTTCGGTCTCGTTGACGACCAGCAGATCCACCTGATCAAGGGGATAGGCGTTCACTTCGGGTCCGCAGGGGGCGGGGTTGAGACACACCTGGAGCCCGTGCCGGCGACCGGCGGCGATGAGTTCCGGGACGCCATTGACCTCGTTCTGCAGTAGGAGCACATCGCCTGGCGCGAAACGGGCCAGGACACCCTCCGCCCATTCCCCGGTCAGGGTTCGGTTGGCCCCCGCATAGAGCACGATACTGTTCTGGCCCTCGGCGTCCACTTGGATGATGGCGTGGCCGGTGGGCACGTCGACCACGCGCGTCCACTGGGTGTCAACGCCCAACCGGCGGAGGCGGTCGACTAGCCAAGCCCCTTCAGCGCCAATGTGCCCGGCTAGACTGACCACCGCCCCGGCGCGGGCCAAGGCCGCCGCCTGGTTGGCGCCCTTGCCGCCGGCAAACACCTGGTACTCGCTGCTGGCGATGGTCTCGCCGGGCCGCACCAGGTGGTCGACGCGGTACACATGATCGATGTTGAGCGACCCGATGCATACCACCCGCATCAGCCGGCGCCCTCCGGCGCGTGTGCTTCGACCAAAGCCTGCCGCGCGCTCGCGTCGAGCATGCGCACATCGGAGGCAATGTCAAGGAAACGGAACCCTTCAGCGATCCGTCGACGGGTTGGCCCGGGGTCGCGCACCGGGATCCCGCAGGGCGTGCCGACGCGCGCAAAGGCGGCCCGCATGGACTGGATCGCCGCCTCGTGATCCGGGTGCCCGGGCTCCACACCCATCGAAAGGGCCAGGTCGGCGGGCCCCAAGAAACCTATGTCGACCCCAGGCACCCTGGCGATGGCCTCTGCATTGCGGATGCCGGTCATATCCTCGATCTGCGGGATAACCAGCACCTCGTCATTGGCGCGCCGACGGTAGTCGTCGCCCAGCACCACGCACCGTCCGGTCCCTACGGAGCGCGCGCCGCGGGGCGCATAGCGCATGGCTGAAGCGATAGCGGCTACCTGTTCGGGCGTGCTGACATGCGGAATCACCAACCCGTACGCACCCGCGTCCAGCAGACGGGCCAGGGTGACCGGATCATGGTCCCACGCCCTTGCCAGGGGCACGGCCCCGCGCGCTTCGATGGCGCGGAAACAGTGGGCGATCAGGTCGAGATCATACGCGGAGTGCTCCGCGTCCAGGGTCAGCCACTCAAAACCAGCGGCAGCCATCACCTCAGCGGCAAGGGGCGAGGCCAGGTTCAGCCAGGCACCCAGGGAAGGGCGCCCGGCTTGAAGGGTGATCCTGATCTGGTTCGGCCGCATCTGTGCCTCGTCGTGCCGGCGCCGGGGATCCTACCGTAGCGTCGTCCGGGCGCCGCCAACCGGACGTGCGCAACCTGCCTCGCGGCCATAAAGTGCGAGACGGGTCAGACCCACGCCAGCCCCCGGCCCGTGC
>CAITNQ010000156.1 GCA_903893785.1 uncultured Gemmatimonadota bacterium | reverse complement strand
CCGCCGACCTGAGCGCCGAGGAGTTGCCGTCAGCCATGGTGTTGACGACAGACCCCGAAGACACCGTCGCGGCGGCGCCGGTGCCGCTTCTCGGCGACCGAGCCGAAGCGCGGCTGGCGGTGGACCGCACGGCAGACCGCACGGCGGCCCGCCTCGGCGCCCTGCGCGACGCGGCGCCGCTGTTCGCGCCGGCCGAACGGGTCGAATGGGCTGGGGTCCTGATGGCTCTGGCGCTGCTGTCGGGCGATCCGCTGCTGGGCACCGTGCGGCGCTTCTGCGGCGGGTTCGGCGCGGCGTTCTACGGGCTGCGCACGGTGCTGGTGACGCTGGTGGCCATGGCACTGCTGCGCATCCGCCGTGTCGAGCAGTTGCGCGACCAGCAGCCGCGCACTCTGGGACTGGTTCTGGGCCTGGACCGTGCCCCCGACGCCAAGACGCTGCGCGGCAAGATCGGGGCCCTGTTGGCCTCCGGCCAGATGGCACCGGTCAGCACCGCCGTGGCGCAGGCGCGGGCCGCCGCATCGGGCCCGGTGCGCACCGTCTACATCGACGGCCACGTGACCGTCTACCACGGACAGGCCAGGGTGGGTGAGACCTGGTCGGGACGCTGCCGCAAGGTGGTCAAAGGGCAGACCGCCAACTGGGCCAATCTGCCCGGCGGCATGCCGCTGCTGGCCGTCCAGTCGGAGTTCAACGAGGGGCTGTCGCGCGTGCTGCCCGAGGTCGTGGCCGAGGTCCGCCGCGTCCTGCCGGAGGCCACCGGCCTGCTGCTGGCCTTCGACCGGGGCGGACACTCCGCGCTGACGTTCGAGCGGCTTCTGGCCCTGGGCTGCGGCCTGCTGACCTACCGTCGCGACCCCGGGCCGCCCCTGCCGGACAGCCTGTTCCTGGCCTGCCCCACCCGCATCGGCCCGCGGCTCTGCGATCACGCTCCCCACGAGCGCACGGTTCAACTGCCGGTCCACGAGACGGTCGACCGCGGTCCGGAACGCAAGCCCCGCCGCCGCCCCACCGGCCGGACTGTCACCCTGCGCGAGATCCGCATCCGCCGCCAGGACGGCGGACAGACCGTCATCCTGGCCGGCGGCACCGACCTGCCTGCCACCGACCTGGCGGCCATCCTCTTCGCGCGCATCGGCAGCCAGGAGAACACCTTCAAGTACCTGCGCCAGGAGTTCGACCTGGACGGCCTGATCACCTACCGCAAGGACCCGGTCGCCGCCGGGACGGACCACCCCAACCCCCGCCATGTCGAGGCCACCAAGCTCCTGCGTGCACTGTGCCGCCAGCGCAACGCCATCCTCACGCGTCTCGGCCAGAACTGCGTGATCCTCCCGCCCAAGCAGCCCATCGCCAAGGCCCGCGCCTCCATCTCCCCGGAACGGCTCGGCCGGCTCGCCGACCTCGATAGCCGCATCGCCAGGCTCCGCGAAGAGCTGGCCACCCTCCCGCCCCGCGAAGATCCCGCCCAGGCCGGCTACTGCCAGCCCAGCACCGAGGGCCGCATGCTCTCCGCACTGCTGAGCACGACCGCCTGGACGCTCGAATCCAGACTCGTCGACCTGGTCGCGCCCCACTTCGCACGGGCACAGCACGAGGCCCGTACCCTTGTGGCGGCGATCCTGCGCACCCCCGGCAGCATCGCCCTGCAGCCTGGCAAACTGGTCCTGCGCCTCGAGCCCCAGTCCTGCCCCGCCAGGACCAGAGCCGCCAACGCCCTCGGCCAGCAGCTCACCGCCATGGCCCTCGCCTTCCCCGGCAGTGCCAGGCGCCTGGTCGTCGAGCCCACCCCAGTGCCCCCGCCGCCCCCACGGCCAGAGAGGCAACGAAACTGAGGGGGGTACTTCGGGAGTTCAGGAGCCGTGCAACGCTGCGGCCGGCGTACGGGAACCCGCCATTCGAGGGGTTCTCAAAGGGGCGTGAGTACTATGTTCGGATCACCCTATGCGATCCCGCCGATTCCGGCGACTCAGT
>CAITNQ010000155.1 GCA_903893785.1 uncultured Gemmatimonadota bacterium | reverse complement strand
CGCCCGGCTTTACGCCCTGGCTTGCCGCCCCGCTGGAATGCGGGCGCCATAGCCCGCGCGGACCGCCGCACCGCCGGGCCGTCGCCGTTGGGTCGCCCGTCTGCCGGGGCCGAGCGCCGGCCCCGGCCGTCGAGGCACGCACGCCGGGCACCCGTGGGGGCGGGCAGCGGGGGCAAACTCCGGCCCTGGCCAGCCCCGGGAGCCCGCCCTGCCGGTCAAGGCGGTCCGTCGCCGCCACCGCCCGCGTAGCGCAGCAGGTTGCGCAGCAGGCGTTCGGCGATGGGATCGCGACCCAGTTCCTGACGGATGCGCAGGGCATTGAGGATCAGCCGGCCAGCGCCGTAGCGGTGCACCGCCACCAGCGAGTCGCACCAATAGGCCCCCGGGTGCGAGGTGCGGAAGGAGCCGGCCACGGCCTCGTCCGGGGTTGGCGGGTCGACGAAGCGCAGGTCAGGGATGAGTTCGCGGTACACCGCGTAGTCCATCAGGCCGCCGCAGGGCAGACCGGCAAAGATCGGGTGCCGCTTGACCCATTCGTCTTTGGGGTAGACCTGCGGGAAGGTGTATTCACTGACCATCTGCAGGGTTCCCGGGCGTTCCAGGGGCAGCCACCCCAGGGCCTCGTCGCCGCGCCGGAACGCTTCTGGACACAGGCACACGGCAGTAGCGCCGGCGGCGACCTTGGCCCACAGTTCCTGCCAGGCCGCGGGGGTGCCTCCCGCGGCCGGAACACCGGCAACCAGGATCACCCTGGCCGAGTCGGACGCGGTCGACCAAGAACGGACCTGGACGCCCCGGGCCTGCAGCCACGCCGCTATCTCGGCGTCCTCGCCCCACACAGAAACGGGATGGTCTACCGGCGGCAGGTCAGCCGCATCGGTGACTTGGAAGCCACACTCACCGCCGGCCGCGGCCACGCCGTGCTGGAAATCGACCCGGAAACGGTACGTGCCCGTGGGCCCGTCCACAGTCAGGAACCGGTCGATCACCGGCAGAGCAAACCCGGGCGGGCGGTCTGGGAGCCGGTCGGGCACGGTCACCTGCAGGGTGTGGTCGAGGAGACGGCGGCCGTCCGGGTCCAGCACCTGGAACCGGGCCGGGTACCCGCCGGGCTGAATGGCGTCAAAGGTGGAGAGCACGGCCTCCAGCCGCACGACCCCACCCCGGTAGACGCTGACCGGCTCGGCAAAGGTGCACCAGCGCACTGGGTACAAGCCCTCGAACACGGCATCGCTGGTGCCGGGCTTTAGTTCGCGGAAGGCCGTAGTCAACCCCTCGCCGTATTCCAGCGGGTCATTCAGGCCAGTCATCCCGTAACCCACCAGCCAGGGGTTGGCGCGCAGCGCGTTCAGTCCCAGCGCCTTGAGGCTGGCCTGGCGGGCCAGACACTGGCGCCAAAAATCCTCGGGTCCAGCGAAGGTGTCATCCAAGCCCAGCCGCTGCCAATCGGTCAGAAAGCGCTCCAGCACCGGGCGAACCAGACCCAACCGTTCGGCCGACACGGCCTGGCGCTGTTCGTGATGGCGCAGCAGGCGCAGCAGATCGACGCCGCTGCCCACGCCATACTCGGACAGGAAGTACGGTTTGCCGTCGATGGCGGTGTGCCGCAACCGGGCCAACTCGAGCTCGCGGTGGGGCCCGCGCGGGTAATAGTGTTGGTCGCCCAGCAGGTCTTCCCAGACCCTCGAGCCAGGGTTGCTCAGACTCCCGCCCGAGCGGTTGGCCACGGTCTGGCCATCGGTCAAGGGCGTGAACGTGGAGGGCGATGGTTCGGGTCCGGCGGCCAGCCAACCGTACGCCCAGGGGCTGCCCGCCGGAGCGGCAAGGCGGAAATCGCGGGCCAGGTCGGCGACCGTGCCGGCAGAAGAGACCACTCGCGCCGATATCGAGGTATTGTGTTCCCACAGCTCGTACCAGGCGCCGGCAGCGGACGTGCGGCCGCCCACGACGAAGTACACGGCCTGATGGCGGGCCAGCCAGATCCGGCCTTGCCAGGCGCTCTGGTCGCCGGACCCGTGCTGATTCAGGGTGGCCTGGTGCACGCGGCAGTCGTCGCTGTGCACCTGCACCGTGGCACGGGTATACGGTCCGGTGGCCCGGAACACCACCTCGACCTCGTACTCGCCGTCCTCCATCGCCGTCCAACGCACCGCCGCGTATTCGCCGTCCACGCCAGGGATCGCCGACACTTCGCCGGACCGGAAGAGCGTCACGCAAGAGATGGCCCGGGGTTGCGGGTTGTAGGCCAGGCAGGGGGCCGCCCGGCCTGCCGGCCGCAGCACCTGCAGCCCATTGAGCACGTCGTTGGCGTCAAAACGGCCGCTGCTGAACATAACCACCCGGGTGTCGTCGAGGCCGCGCACCAGCGGCAGGGACGCCTGGGCATGGTCGAACACCGGGCCAGGGAAGGTCTCGTTCAGCAGGCCCCAGATCACCACGCTGGGGTGGTTGCGGTCGCGCCGGACCATGGCCGCCAGGGAGCGGTCCAGGCGCTGGGCCAGCTCGGGCGAAGGGTCCAACAGCCAGGAGGCATGGCTCTCTTCGTAGACCAGCAGGCCGATCTCGTCGCACAGATCGAGCTGGCGGCGTTGGGCCAGCGTGGCGATGAAGCGCACGCCGGTGAAGCCCAGGGACTTGAGCAGCAACAGGTCCTGCCGCAGCAGGCCCGGGTCACAGGGCACGCGCAGGCTGATCGGGGTGTCGGCGCCGGTGTGAGCGCTGCTCCAGAACAAGCGGCGACCATTGAGGCGGAAGCAGCCATCGGCAAAGCGGAAGTCGCGGAAGCCGAAGCGCACCGCCCGCTGGTGGCCCGGCCCCCGGCGACCGGTGACCAGCGACGCGGTAAGGCGGTACAGCCAGGGATCGTTCAACTCCCACCGGCGCGGTTGGATCACCTGCAGCTGGGCGGTCAGGACCGCGGTCCCGGGGGCGACGCGGGTCTGCAGGTGCTGCCAGGCAATGGCCTCACCCGCAGCGGCCGGGGCCACGGCCAGTTCGAGCCGCGCCGACCGACGACGGGCTGAGGCGTTGTGCACCGTGGCTTCGATCTGCACCAGCCCCGTCCACGGGTCGGCCCGGACAAACAGGTCGTCCAGACGCACCGCCGGCACCCAACTGACCTCCACATCGTCCAAGATGCCGCCGGTGTTCAGGTCCCGGTACCCGCCGTGGGGCGTTTCGCTGCGCCGGAACCCATCGACCACGCGGTCGAACGGCGACACCACGCGCAGGGCCAACAGGTTGTCGGCTGCCGGTCGCACGGCTTCGGTGACATCGAAGCAGAAACCGTCCTGCGTGCCCTCGTGGCTGCCTACGTGGTGGCTGTTGACCCAGGCATCGACGTAGTAGTCGACATCGTGGAAGGTCAACAGGCAGCGACCGTCTGGATGGGGGTTGGCCGGCAGCGCGAACCGGTGCCAGAACCAGACCACCCCAGAGTACCCCGGGAAGTCGGACTGGATGACGCCCGGGACGCGAGTCGGCACCGCCGCCGGGCGAACACCGGTGTGCCAGCCGCCGGCCCGCCCCTCGTCGTTGGCGTCAGTAGCCAACCACCACGCCGATCCGCTCAGGGTGATCACGGCCGGCGTGGTAGCCGGGCCCGGGCAGGCGGCAACAGCCGCATCGATCCGCTCCATGGCAACCTGCTGGGGTTTGAAGGTGGCACCGCGGGAATGCGGGCGACGGACGGCAAAGCAGCGGGCAGCGGGGCCGCGGGCAGGGGCCACCCGGCCCGGCAGTGCAGACCGTCAGCCCCTCAAGACAGCGTTCGCAGGCCGGAATTCGGTCACGTCGCGGCAAAGCCGTTCGCCGCTGTAGTAGCTGTTGTGCGCCGCGTCTTGGGGTGCCATGCAACCCTCACCGACGAGCCGGTCCAAGAGCCACAACTCGCCGTGAACCGTGACACTGCACTCCTGCGCGTACCTGCGTAACCGACCGTCGCTTGAGAGAAGCGGGCACTTGAGCATGCGCGCGAGCCAGACGACGCTGAGGTCCTGGAGGGTCAACCCGGCCACGCCGCGCTGCTCGGAGGCAAGGGCCTCCACCTCGTCTTCAATTGGCGTCGTGACCTCAATGAGTGCACACGCCACCGCCTCAAGAAAAGCCTCCCTCGGCGAAGCCACCTCGTGAGCCACCAGGTCGGTTGTCGGAACACGGAGCCCCAGATCCACCACGACCCGCTGCATGAGCCCCGCTCGCAGCAGGTTCACAATCGTGGACGTGTCCTGGACCACCACGTTCACAACGTGTCCTTAGCCCCCAGTACAGGGATCTCGGCCTGGAGGTCATCGACCGTGGTACCGGCCAGCTCGGCAGCCTTTGACAGCGACAGCTTCCCCTCTGCCAAACCGCGGTACAGGAGCTGGCGGAACCTGAAGCACTGTTCGGTACCCGCGTACGGGTGTGGCTCGTCAACGCGCCAACCCATGGCACTGCGGGACACACTCATGGCCCGGTAGACCGCGTCGGTGATCACGCCCAGGTCAAACAGGCGGCGTAACGCGGCGGCCATGGAGATACCGTATTCGGCCTTGATTACAGCAAGCTCGCCCCATTCGACATTGCGCCGACGTTTCCCTACCTGCGCGTAGACCGCGTCTGGCGGAAGGAGGAACGCCCCAGCGAACCTGTGGGCGGCGGCTTCTGCCCGTTTAGGGGGCAATGCCGAGACGTCCATAAGCAAGTGGCCAAGCTCGTGCGCAGCCGTGAACCGCTTGCGGGCCCGGTCGCTGTCCAGCCCTTCGGCCAGGACAACGATCGGGAAACGGCCACCGCCAAACACGCCCCACCCGGAACACCCGTCGAACCCCGCATCGGCCCCTATCTGTTGGACCTTGACGTAGCGCTCCTCCAAGAGGTGGACGACGTTGGTGAGCGGTGCGTCACCGAGTCGCCACTGTTGCCGCACGTAGGCAGCGACCGACTCAGCGCTGGCTGGGTCGCCGATGGTCGTAGGGCTCGG
This sequence comes from uncultured Gemmatimonadota bacterium, assembly GCA_903893785.1. Lineage (GTDB taxonomy): Bacteria > Latescibacterota > UBA2968 > UBA8231 > UBA8231 > CAITNQ01. The sequence goes on along the minus strand of CAITNQ010000155.1, from coordinate 2,267 downwards.
CGCCAACTGGCCCGACGCGACACCGACGATCTCCTCCAACTCGAAGTAGCGGTCCACCTGCCGCTGGAGTATTGCCCTGACGGCTTTCTCGCTAGCCCGCGACAGCCTGGTCTTCTTGCGGAACTCGATGGCGCTGACGCTAGCTTTCATTGGGCGGAAGAGCACGTCAGGCGAACACGACAGTGCGTTGCACAGAGAGAGCAGGACCTGACTCGATGGCACGGCGAGCCCGTGTTCGTACTTGGACAACTGGGCATACGTTACCGCGTCCTGCATCCGGTCTTGAAGGCCCCTCAATGACAGCCCCAGAGCCTCGCGCGACTGGCGCAGACGCACGCCGAAGACTTCTCTCGGCTCCATACTCCTCCCTCCTCGTTCCTCCTCGCCAAGCAGCCCTCTCTGGTTAACACAACCGGCGAAATGGTGCGCATTTGTCAACCGTCGGCGGTGACCGGCAAGCCCACCTCCGGGTGTTCGCGGTGGAGGCCCGGGTCGCGAATGGCTAACTGGCCCCGCAGGAGGGACACCACCCAGGAGACAACCGGGGAATCAGGCCGGCCCGCCGGCCACCGCGCCGGCACCCGATGCAGGGCCGTGGCGGCCGCCGGCCTGGAACGGCTCTCAGGTCGCGCCAGGGCGCGGCGGCGGGGCCAGGACCCGCCGGCGGCCAGGGTGTGTGTGAATGCGCGGGGCCGCCCGGGGCGCACCGCCGGCCCCACCTCGCCCGGTCAGGCGGTTGGCAACGGTGGACCCACGGCGCGCTGGGCCGCGATGACCTGGTCTTCCCAGGTAACACTGTCGGCGCTGGGTATGCGCCCCTGGCTTTCCATGGCCGCCAGCACCGCAGCCAACCCCTGCTCCAGGCCGACAACCGGCCGGAACTCGGGCACGTCGCGGCAGAGCCGTTCGCCGCTGTAGTAGCTGTTGTGCGCCGAGATTTCGCGGCAGAACCCGAAGCCCGGAATATCGAAGCGCGCCAGGGTGTCGAGGGGCACGCCGACCAGTTCCACCTGCCGCCCGATCACGGCCATGGCGGTGCGGTGGTAATCAGCCCAGGTATGGAACCCGCGGTTGACCAGGTTGTAGGTCTGGCCCTGGCAACCACGCCGGCCCAGGAGCCCCACGAACCCCATCGCCGCGTCGTCGACGTGCATGAACTGGTGCAGGGCGTTGCCGTCGCCGCAGACCACGATCGGGCGCCCTTGGCGCACGCGGTCGATCCAGGTGTAGTCCCAGGCCGCCTGCCGCAGCAAACCCAGTTGCGGGCCATAGGTGGTCGATGGCTTGACGATCGTGACCGGGAAGCCGTCCCGATGGTACGCCTCGAGGAAAAGGGCGTCGGCGGCGGCCTTGTTGCGCCCGTAGTCAGAGATCGGCCGCAGGGGATGATCTTCGGTGACCGGGAACCAGTCGGGGTCCACGCCGTAGGTGCAGACCGTGGAGCACATGACGAAGTGCCCGGTGTCGGCGAAGGCGCGGCAACTGCTGGCCGCGTCCTCGCGGTTGAAGCAGATCATGTCAATCACCGCATCGTACCGCTGGCGCCGCATCAGCGCCTCGAAGGCGGTGCGGTCCTGCCGATCGCAGGCCAGGTGACAGACCCCAGGCGGGGCCGGCTGCCGCTGGCCGCGGTTGACGATTGTCACCTCGTGCCCTTGGGCCAACAACCGGCGCACGATCGAAGTGCTGATGTTGCCCGTACCGCCCACGACGCAGACATGCATCGACCACCTCCCGGAGAGCGTCACGCCGCGGGCGCAGGGGCCCGGATGGCCCGTCGCCGCGCCGGTGATGGGCGTGACCCGCAACAGTCTGCGCCAATCCAGCCGGCACCGCAACTGAGTCCGGCCGACCCGTGGCGGCAGCGCTCGGGCGCCACCGCCGGCGACACGGCCGACCTGGCACAACGGCCACAAGCAGACACGCACGGCCGCCGGTACCGGTGGTTGACCCAGGGCGAACCCGCCCCAGCCCAGACACGGCCGGGAGAGTCACCCGCCCATGGGTTCGCACAGACCAACCGCAGCAGGTCGGCCGCCTGGCGCCAGCCCAGACACAAATTCATTGACTCGTGCTCCAACGATCTCTATCGTATCCGGCCACGACCGGTAGGCCCCAGGGGGGCCGTCGGTGGCCGGTGCAGTACGCAGGGGTCGCATCCGACTCTGCATGGCGCACGGGCATCGCACGTGTGGGTGTACAGCGCCCGCGGACAGCACCGGATCGATGGCCGCGGTACAGGGCGCAGTGCGCGCGGGCACGCAGGG
>CAITNQ010000154.1 GCA_903893785.1 uncultured Gemmatimonadota bacterium | reverse complement strand
GGCGGCCTCGACCTCGGCGGTCAGCGCCGCCAAGACGGCGCCGGGATCGGTGCCCATGCCATGGGGATTGCACGTCGCCGAGATCGACACCGCAGTGTACAGCCCCAACTCGGCCCCCGTGGCACGGACCTCGCGCAAGCCCCCCAGATCCAGATCGCGGGCCAGTCCGCGCAAACCGCCGAACTGCGCGCCCTCCAGTCCCCAGGCCTTGATGGTTTCCAGCTGCTGCAGCGGGCTCAGCCGCAGGTCGCGCAATGTGAAGGTATCGACCCCGACGCGCATCGTCTGTCCGCTCCTGCTGAGGTGGGCCTACCGGTCACCGGCGCCGCGGTCTACGTGGTACTTCGGCCCCCGCGTCACGGTCAGGCCGGTCAGCTCGGCTGGCATGCCCACCGGCTTCCACCTGCGCGGGCGGATGGGGAGGCTGATCCGTCGCCCGCTCTCCATGGAACGGTATGCCGCCTCGGCCACCTCCACGGTGCCGCGACACTCCCGGCCGCTGGTCAGAATGGCGGCCGGCTCGCCGCGCAGCATGGCCGTCCACTCGGCGATGCATCGTTCGTGGCCTCCCCATGACCCGGCAGGTACGGGCACGAAACCGTCCAGGGCGGCACGGCCGTACGTCGCCAGGGCCGCCTCGTCGGCCGGCCCGTGGAGCCGCACGAAGGTGCCGCGACCATCCACCCGATAGGCTTCCCCGCGTGTGCCGCACACCTGCACCATTTCGTACCACAGACGATTCTCGCCCCGGTTGGAGCGGGTCCACCAGTTAATCGACAACTCGGCGATGGCGCCGGATTTCATCCGCGCCGTCACCACGCCCAGGAACTCGCCCTGCATGCGTTCGGGCCGGGCGCCGGTCATGCAGACGACGCTGTCGACCTCGCCACCATACCAACGCAGGCCGTCGATCTGGTGGGTCAGGCACGACATGATCGCGCCGCCACCGATCCCGTCTCGCCAGTGGGCCCAGCTGCCGGGAGGCATGGTGACATCTTGGTTGTGGTCCAGTTTCCAGAAGAAGATCTCCCCAAGGACCCCGGAGTCGATGACCTGTTTGAGCGCCATCCACTCGCCGTGGTAGCGTCGGTCGTGGCACACTGTCAGGGTGACCCCGGCAGCGTCGCAGGCCGCGATCATCTGGTCGCATTCCCAGATGTTACGCGCCATGACTTTCTCGACTAGCACGTGCTTGCCGGCCTTGGCCGCTGCCAGGGTGGCCGGCAGATGCAGATGGTGGGGGAGAACGATGTCGACGGCGTCGACCTCGGCCATGGCCAGGGCCTCGCGGTAGTCGCCCACGATGGGGACTTCGAACCCGGCCAGGTTGCGGATGGCTGCGTGGCGTTCGGCATGGGGCTCGGCCACGACCACCACCTGGCATTTGTCGGCGGCCCGCAGGAACCCCGGCAAGTGCGCCCCGATGATGCCGCCCCCGCCCAGTATCGCGACCCGCACTTTATCCGTGCCCATGGCTATCGTCCCTCCGCGTTACGGGCGGCCGCACCGCCCTCGGCCTCAACTCGGCGGCGCCAGACTGCGGACCTGCCGGCCCAACTCCTGGCTGGAGACGTCCCGGAAGCGCTCGGGTAGCAGGCGCCGTGATGAGCAGTAATACACGGCCAGCAGGGTCATGTACGCGAGCGTGTCCTCGTCGCGCATGGGAATGTAGTCGTCGACCGCGGCGGCCAGGTCTTCGGCCGTGACCTTCGGACGGCCCTGCTCGTCGGCCAGCCGCGCCGCCAGCAGCACCACGGCTTCCAAGTCAGCGCCCGAGGACCCTGCCGCACGGGCCGCCATGGGCCCCAGATCCATGGCCGGCAGGGGCACCCCGTTCTTGTCGGCCATCTTGCGCAGCAGAGCCTCAATCTCGGCCGGGTTCTCGGGCAGGAAAAAGGGAATCTTCAGGTCGATACGTCCGGCTCGGAAGATGTCCGGGTCCACGCGGTCGGGCCGGTTCGACATGACCAGCACAATGATCCGGCCGCGGTGGCGGGTGTCGCTCATGAACTCCTTCAGCCGCGCGTAGATCCGGCTGCTGGTGCCGCTGTCGCCGTCGCCCCGACCACCCGGCATGGCTCGATCGATCTCGTCGATGATCAACACCACCGGCCCGAGTGCCTCGACCACGTGCAGCACCCGGTCCAGGTTCGCCTCGCTGGCGCCCACCCAGCGTTCGTACAGATTGCGGAACTTGACGCAGGTCATGCCGCACTCACCGGCGAAAGCCGTGCCGGTGAAAGTCTTGGCCGTGCCCATCGGCCCGATGAAGGCGATGCCCATCGGCACCCGGGCATGGTGGCCCGCCCGCACGTGCTGCACAACCTGCCGCAGCACCTGTTTGGCCTCGTCCATTCCGGCCACTGCGTCTAGCCCGTACCCCGGGGGCACCAACTCGACCAGGCCCCCACACTCGGCCTCGATGATGGCTTTCTTGCGGGCCGCGATGCCGGCCAGAGCCACCGGCTGCTGGATGGCCCGGGCCTCCTGGTACAAGTGCAGCAGGTGCAGCCGCATCAATCCGGCGGTGGCCTTGGCCAACTGCGTCGCGGTGCCGTCGGCCAGCGTGACGCCGGGCATGGCGCGGCTGAGGTGGTCCAGCAGGGCCAACCGCTCGGACTCGTCGGGCAGGGGCACTTTGACCGCCCGGACCTGAGGCGAACGACTGATATCGGGCGCCACCGCGGACAGCGTCTGGGTGACCAGCAGGAAGATGGTGTCGGCCCGGAGGATCTGCGGGTCGAGGGCCCAGCGTTGCAGCGCCGTGCAGCCCTGCCGGTCGGCCGGGCTGAGGAACGACGACGACTGGCTGGCCGGGGCGATCTGCTCGACATAGTCCAAGATCACGGCCGCATTCTGCGGGCTGCTCTTGCTGAAGCGCTCGATGAGTTGCAGGACCTCGCCCGGGTCGCGCGGCAGCGGCTTACGGGGCGAATGCCCGGCGGCGGCCAGGAACCGTTCCTTCGAGGGGCCTGGGGCGAAAGTCAGCCCCTCGCTGAGGTTGTAGTAGACCACGGTGTCTTTGGTACCCAGGAGGGCCCGCCCCAGGAACTCCCTGAGGGTCAGCAGCTCGTCGCGGTACAAGATCAGGTCGAAAACATTCGCGTGGAGCAGGAACAAACTCGCCATGCCGGGCAGGTACGCATCGGCGATCTCGCCCGCCCACCCGGGGATGGCCTCACGATCGATCGTCTTCACCTGATGGTTACTCCTTGAGGTCGCCCAACGCGGCGGGGTCCCGTCATTGTCGGTCGGGGCGGGCAGGGCCGGCTCCCCGGCGGGTCAGTCTGGCCACACGCGGGTCGCCGAGCGCCGGACGCCCAGGTGGAGGTGGCGCCGTTCTGTCGGGTCGGTTGGGTGAGGGTTGCGACCCGTCACAGTACCGGTCACACGGGTCAGCATGGCCCCCTTGCGGCTCTGCCTGGCGAGTCCCCATGCCGGCGGGGCGGCGTTGCGGGCCGCAGATGTCGGGCCTCTCGGCGGTCCGGTACCTCGCAGTACCCCATAGGCTGGCATCCGGAGCGGCAGGGGCTCAATGCGCAGGGACTGTGCGGCTCACCCCGTCGCGACGGCGCCCTCAGCGCGCGGGGACCGTGCCGCGCACGTCGGCGCGCCACCCCTCGCCCGCGCCAGCGGCCAACTCGCGCGGCCCATGCCCGCCGTCCAACGGCGCCCTGCGGCCGCGCACGGACAGCTTCTTGTCGTGACGCCGTCCGCCCAGCTGAGCGCTGGCCAGCCTGTTCGGCGGGGGGCATTGCCCTGGGGCAGCGCCGCTAGCGCTCGCCCAATGCGGCGGGACCGCGCGGCTCACCCCGGCGCGACGGTGCCCTCAGCCTGCGGGGACCGTGCTACTCAGCTCGCCGAGTACCTTCTGCACCGCCGTCATGTCGATGCTGATCTTCTTGATGGCCTCTTCGGTGCCCCCGACCCCGGCGAGCAGACGGTCGATCTCGGTCGAGATCAGCCCTGCCTCCTCCTCGGCCGTGAACCCCAGCGTCAGGATCTGATCGTTCAGCAGGTGAAAGGCGTCGTTGATGCCCTTCTGTTGCGAGGCAATGACCTCGACGTACTCGCGGATCTGCGTCAACCGCTCCAGCCGCTTTTCGAGGATCTCGATGTTCTGCTGCTTGGAGGCCTGGGCCTTGGGTGGGGCGGTCGGCAACTCGGCACGAAGCCGCTTGAGGTCAGCTTCGATGCCGCGGATGTCGGTCTCATCCAAGTGGCGTTCGCATTCGACCCGAATCAGGCCCATCTGCAGGTAGGCCTGAATCAACTCGTCGAGGCGGCCCAGGGCGGGCAGCACCAGCTGCGCGGTTTCGCCGTGCTGCTCGCAGTGGGACACGATCCCCTGTTTGAGCAGCAGAAGCTCCTCGTACACCGCGCGGTCCCTCGCGCCCAGCTCCTTGACGACCTGGCTCCGGGCCCGTTCGCGCGCCGCCTTGGCTTTGATGCCCTCCTCCAGGTTGACCCAACGACGGAACCAACGGGCTCCCGGCACGGTCAGCAGGTAGATGCCTTCCAGCGCGCCGGCCACGGGCAGTAGCAGCGGCAGCAGGTTCCAGTTGAGCAGGCCCAGCAGGCCCACGGCGCCAACCACCACCAGGTGGTACGGGTTGCGCAACGCCGCGCGCAGGTAATCGGGATCGGCCATGGAGCTCAGTTTCCGATGCGCTGCAGCAGGTATTCCTCCAGCTGCGAGAATTCCTTGGTGTGGCGCAGCTGCGGTTCACGGGGGCGGGCAAAGGGGACGCGTACCTCTTCGAGCACGGTAGTGGGGCGCGGGCTCATCACCAAGATGCGGTCGGCCAGCAGCAGAGATTCACCTATATCGTGGGTGACGAAGAGCACCGTATTGGCGTGCCGGCCCCAGACCTCGAGCAGGAACCGCTGCATCTCCATGCGGGTCTGGGCATCGAGAGCCCCGAAGGGCTCGTCCATCAAGATCATCTTGGGGTTGACCGCCAGGGTCCGCGCGATGGCCACTCGCTGCTTCTGACCACCCGAGAGCTTGGCCGGGTACGCGTCAGCAAAGGCCTCCAGCCCGACCTCCTCCAACAGGGCGCGAGCGATCTTGTTGCGCTGGGCGAGCGCCATGCCCTGCAGCTTCAGCCCGTACGCCACGTTGTCGAGCACGCTCATCCACTCAAAAGACGTGTACGCCTGGAAGACCATGCCCCGGTCGCGACCGGGGCCGTCGATGGCCACTCCGTCCAGGCTGATGGTACCGCGGTCGGGCGCCACCAGACCGGCTACCATGCGCAGCACTGTGGACTTGCCGCACCCCGAGGGGCCGAGCAGCACGAAGAACTCGCCGATATCTTGGCCAGTGCCCGGCTTGACCAGGTCCTCGATGGTGAAATTCAGGTCCTTGACCACCTCGACCGCAGTACCCTGGGGCGTGGTGAAGGACTTCGCGACCCCGGTCACCTGCAGCTTCAGGCGTTCGGCCATCTCGATCCCCATGGGTTGTGTGGGCCGTCGTTCCGGCCGGGTGGCACGATGGACGGTCCGGAGCACGTCGCCGCGACGGATCTTGCCGCGCGTTAGTCGCGTGCCGTTCGAGCTCTCGCTGCGCCACCGGGCGCTGCACTCGCACCGGGCCCACCGCCGTGGGCCGGCCCGGCGTTGCTCCTGTGGTAATCCACTCTCATGGCCCGTCGCCGAGCTGCCCCCTCCGGGGCGGGCCCACCCCCTCCCTACGTGACGCCCGCCGCGGGTGGGCCGGTCCAGCCTGATGGGAACTCCCGCCGACGGGCGACCCACGGCCGCCCTCCAGAGCGGTCCGCGTCGGTCCCGCCGCCACGCCAGCTCTCACCCAACCCGGTAGGGGAACAACCGCCGATGGGCCAGGCGTAGCAGCGACCGGAACAGGAAAGTGGCCAGGCCGATGACAATGATCCCAGCGTACACGCGGTCGAAATCAAGCACCTTGCGCGCTGTCTCGATCATGGCCCCGACGCCCATCTTGGCATTGACGATCTCGGCCAGAATCACATAGGTCCAGCCGATGTCGTACAGGATAATGAAGGCGCCAAACACCGCCGGCAGCGAAGCCCGGAACAGCAGGGCCAGCACCTGCGTCCGGTTCGCTCCCAACGTGGCCGCTGTCTCCAGGATCTCGTCCGGGACCTTCTCGCACTCCTCGACGACGATGGAGATCAGGTACGGCACCATGCCGATGAGCAGGAAGGCGATCTTCATGCCTTCCTCAATGCCGAACAAGCCGATCAGCGCCGGCAAGAACGCGGTGATCGGCACGGCTCGCATGAAAGCGACCAGCGGCGAGAAGAAGGCGCCGACGACCCCGAAGCTGCCCATGACGATCCCCAACGGGATAGCGACGGCCACCGCGATGGCAAAGGCCTGGAAGATACGCCACCAGCTGAGCGCAATGTTGGTCGCCAGGCTTGAGTCGCTCACCAACAGCGCCAGCGCCTTGGCCACGTTGAGGGGATCGGGCAGGGACATGACGGGCAGCAGGTGCAGCTTGACGACCAGTTCCCACAGGCCCAGCAGTGCCACCCAGACGCCCACCTGCAGGCCCAGGGCCAAGCCACGGGGGATCGGCTGGCGGATCTTCCACAGCGCCATGGCGTGCTCCCTACCGTGTGCTTGGGTTGGGGTAGACCTTGATGTCCGTCCGCCGGTTCAGGCCGCGCCCTTCCTCGGTGTCGTTGCTGGCCACTGGTTGGTCAGGGCCGTTGCCGACGGTCCGGATGCGCGCCTCTGGGAAGCCGTACTTCAGCTTGAGCACTGACTTGACCGCATCGGCGCGCCGCTTGGACAGGTCCACGTTGTGCTCGCGCGACCCGTTGTTGTCGGTGTTGCCGACAATGTCCACCACGGTGTTGTGGTACGCCTGCATCATGCGCCCGATCTCGTCGATCACCACTCGCGATGCCGGGTTGATCTCGGCCGAGTTGGTGGCGAAGTAGATGGTCTTCTGCTGCGTCATCAACGGCTGCTGGCCCGGTTGGGGCGCGCTGTAGGCGGTCTGCGCCACGGTAATGGGCCCCGGGAAGGCGGCTTTGAGCGACTGCAGGTAGCTGGTGTCCTGGGCCTTCCGGTAGTCGTTCAGGCCGCTGCTGACCGCCTGGTTACGCCAGTTGGTCTGCGCCAGGTCGAAGATGTTGCCGAAGTCGCTCACGGCATTGGGGCCTAGACCGAAGAAAACCATGTTCTCGCTGAAGTCGCCCAGGACCACGCCGCTGAGCATGGCCTGTGCCAGGTCGGTCGGAATGTTGAACTCCTTGATGTCGCCGATCAGTTGGTACGCCGACGACGGGTTGGACCTGATGTATTCGACGCCATCGAGCCACGCATGCGCGAACTTGGCCACGTCCGCGGGCCGGCGAGCGGCGAAGTCGTCGCTGACCACCAGGATGTCAGCGATCAGCCGGTCGGCCGTGCGCGTATCAAGGATCTTGCGCGCGCCGGGGCGCTTGGCCACCGCATCACTCATGTCCGGATCCCAAGCCACGGCGGCGTCGACCCGCTCCTGGGCAAACGCCAGGGCTGACTCGATACCGTCATTGGTGACCACGGCATGCTTGAGGACCCAGTCGCGCTGCGTGGGTGACAGGCTCGAATGGTTCAGGGCGTCCAGCAGCAGGGTGTGGGACGGCGTGTAGGGCGGATAGGCCACGGTCTTGCCGGCCAGGTCTTCGATGCTGTTGATCCCCGACTTGGCGATGATGCCGTCGGCGCCGCGGGACCAGTCGACCAACAGGAAAGCCTTGGAGCCGAACCCCTGGCGCGAGAACTGGTAGAAGTCCTTGGCGTACACATCGACCGTGTACAGCATGATGTCGACCTTACCGGCAGCGAAGGCCGAGGCCGCATCCGTCCAGTTGTCGATGATCTTGAAGTCGACAGCCAGACCGTACCGGTCCACGATGGACCCCTTTTGCGTCGACAGATTCCCGTTGGCGACCAAGCCCGGGGCGCACCCTACCCAGATGTTGACCCGCACGCGGATCGGGTCGCCGGGTTTGGCCTTGCTAGTCGATGCTGCCGCCGTGCTCTGGCCGGGGCCCGGCGTGCCACCGAGCAGGCTGTTGATCCGCGCCCAGTTCCAGTACACCGACAGGCCGATCACCCCCAACAGAAGCAGGACCCCGAGGATCTTGACGCCGGGGCGGAGCTCCTGCTTGCCGCTGCTTGACGGTCCCTGCTCAGTCATTGCCTCCACCTCCGTTGTAGCCTACCACGAGGAATGGCGTCTCTGGGGGCCGGAGTGGGGCGCGCCGGTGTTCACCCGAGCGCGGCCCTGCGCTGGCCGTGCACCGCCGCCGCTTCAGGCGCACCCCCTGCCGCTGGCGCGGCACCGCGTCCCTGGTGCGCCAACGTGGCCGGTCAGGCGCTCTGCTCGCCAAGGGTTTTCTGGATCTGCTGGGGCTGGGCCTGCACCTGGGGCTGGGCGTTGTCGGCGGCGGAGGCAGTGGCTCCGGCCTGGGTCTGCTTGACCAACTCGGCAAACCGCGATTTGGCCGTTGCCGGCGCCGCCTCCCGACGCAGCCGGCTCAACTGCCGGTCCAGGTCCGTCTCGCCGAGTTCCTTCGAGACCGTGGCTTCGCCATGGAGGGCACTGAGGCCCTCGCGCACATTGTCCAGGGCTGCCAGTTCCGGCTCCACCGACAGTCCGGCAATTTCGTTCTCGATGCGAATCCGCTCCTTGTCGCTGGCCGCCTGGGCCAACATGCGTTCTTTCTCCACCTTCAGGGCGCCAATGCTGCCCTGCATCTCCACCAACAGGCCCTTGTAGTCCTCGACTTCCTTGGCCGACTGCGCCAGGTCGGCCTTCAGACGCTCGATTTGGTCCTCGAGCTGTTCCTTCTTCTGCAGCAGAATGGGGCCCAGCTGGGTGTTGTTGGTGGCGATCGCCCCCTCGAGATCCGCGTTCACCTGCTTCGACTCGCGACGGGCGGTTTCCAGTTCGGCCGTCAACTTTTCGCGTCGAGCCACCAGCGTGCCCACGGCCCGGCGCAGCTGGTGGAAGCTCTCCATCTTCTTCTCGATGGCGGTGTCATACACGACCTCGGCATGCTCCACCTCCATCTGCTTGACGTTGGTGTACAGGACGCCCCTGACCAGGTTCCAGATGCGGCTGAACAGGCCCATGATGTCCCACCCCTTCTCGGTCGCGGCGGTTACGGCTGGGGATCGTTCGAGGCCAGGAAGCGGATAAGGTCGGCGTACTTGGCCATTTCCTCATGGCAGCGTCGGTTGACCGCGTCCTGAAAGGCGGTGCGGTCCTGGAGCGCCTGCTTCTTGGCTTCGATCTGCTCATTGAGTGCGGTGATCTCGGCCCCGATCCGCTCTACGGTCTCCTTGGTCTGGGTCTGCGTGGCCATCAGGTACGCATCGATGGCCTCGCCCTTGGCGACCGCGTCAGCGACGATCGTGGGTTCGGCAATGCCGAAGGTCTTGAGCGCGGCCTCGACGCTGCTGACCTGGGTGCTCTGGGGCAGGGACGAGAAATTGGCCCTGAGCTCCATGGCTTTCTCGGCCGTGGCAAAGGGACTGGCGCTGACGATGCCAGCCGAGGTGAACAACTCGGCAAACTCGACCTCGCCTTGGGGGGCGGGGATCTCGGCGGCAGGTTTCGACAGCGTCACCGGGGGCCCGGCGACGGCCTCGAGCGGGACCGGCGGCTCCGGCTCCGTGAGCGGCTCTTCAGTCGGGCTGGGGGGCTGGAACAGCAGGTGGTGGAGCGTATCGCGGAATCCCACGGCGAGTCACCCCCTCCTGTGCGGTGGTGGAGCGGAACGCCTTTCCGCACCGGAATATACGAAATCCGCGGCTGGCTTCCACGCGCGACGTTGGCGCCGTTGCCGGCGAGCCGGGGCGCCGAACCGGCACCGCGAGCCAGCCTGTTGGCCGTTGGGACGGGTGGAAATCACCGGGATCAGCCCCGGCCCGGGGGAGGGCCTGACGGGGGCGGCCGTTTCGCCGGCAGAAGGTCCGGTCGATGGGCTGGCCCACGGCGGCTGTCAGTCGGTTCGTCCAGGCTGCGGTAGCCGGCGGTGTCCGCGGGACGCGCCACCACGACGCGGGTGCGCGTGAGCCGGCTCGTTCGCCGTCGGCTCGCGCCCTTGACGGGGCCTGGGGGGCGGGCATATTGGCCGCGGCCTGGCCCTGCGGCGGCGCGGCAACACCCGGCCTGCCGCTGCCGTTCGTGCCGGCAGGGCGCGAGGTCTACGAAGTCGCCACGGAGGACGTGCCGCAATGAAGATCACTCAGGTGCGAACCCACCTGTTGACCGGTCCCTGCACGCTGGACCCGTTCCTGTCCCAAGCCCGGCGGGTGCGCAGCGCTGCCTTCATCGAGATCGATACCGATAGCGGCGTCCAGGGCCTGGGCGAGACCTACGCCGGCTATTTCTGCCCCGAGGTCGTGCCGGCCGTGGTGGACTTCTTCGCGCCGATCTTGATCGGTCGGGGCGTGGACGACATCCCCGAACTGTGGCGGCGGATGTACCACTGCGGCAACTTCTGGTGCCGCGTGGGGCTGGGCGTGAGCGTGCTCAACGGCATCGAGGCCGCCCTGTGGGACCTCAAGGGCAAGCTCGAGGGACGGCCGGTCTTTGAGCTCCTGGGGGGCCGCCGGCACGAGCGTCTGCCCGCCTATGCCACCGGTGGGCCGTCCAACTACCCCCATGACGAGTTGGCGCGGAAGATTGAGTTCTACGCCTCGTTGGGCTTTGCCGGCGTGAAACTGGGCGCCGGGGCGCACACGCCGGCACGGGGGTTTGAGATCCCCTTTGAGCCGGCCGCGGCGGCGGACTTCGAGGCATGCAAACTGGAGTTTGTCCGCCAGCGGTTCGGCCCGCAACTGCAGGTAATGCTCGACGCGCACATGGGCAATAGCCCGAGCACCACTTGGTCGGTCGAGACCGCGATCGCCGTGGCCCGGGCTCTTGAACCTTTCGATCTGGTCTTCCTGGAAGAGCCCCTTCACTACACCGACCCGTGGGGCTATGCGGAGTTGTGTCGCGCCACAGCCACCCCTATTGCGGGTGGCGAGTGCCTCACCGCTGCCTATGAATGGCAGGTGTTCATCGAGCGCGACGCCTTCGACATTGGTCAACCGGATGCTTCCTTCACCGGCGGGCTGCGGCAATTCATGGCGGTCAGTCAGATGCTGGCCGATCGCGGTCGCCACGTGGCCACCCATGCCTGGGGCGCGGGCGGTTCGCTCATGCAGAACATCCATTGCGGGTTCGCGGCCCCCAACACGGTCATCCTCGAGGTCGCGCCAGCCTATGGACCGCTGCACCGTGAGGTCGTCGGCGATAGCTTCGCCATGTCAGGCGGCTGTGTGCTGCCGCCGCACAAACCCGGGTTGGGCATCGAACTGACCGAGGAGACCCGCCGGCGGTACCCATTCGTGCCCGGCAGCGGCGAGTACAACAGCGTTCCGGGCAAGGTCCTGCCCGAGGAAGCCCAGGCGGTGCGCGATGCATGAGGTGCTGGTCGATCTGCGGGTGGACGAGGACGGTCTGCGCCGACTGCAGGCGCTGCCGGACGTGCACGCGGTGGTGCTGGAAACACCGGAAGAGGAAGCGGCTCGCCCCTTGCCCAAGGCGCTCCTGGCGGATGTCCAGGTGCTTGGCTGCACGTACCCGCCGGCCAACTTGGCGGACCTACGGTCCCTGCGTCTGGTGCAGATTGCGTCAGCCGGGTACACCCAACTGGTGGGACTGGGACTGCCGTCGCGGGGCATCCGGGCCTGCAACGCCTTGGGCGTGTTCGATGTGCCCATCGCCGAGTGGAACGTGGCCATGATGGTCAATCTGCTGCGCGACCTGCGCGGCATGATCCGCAACCAGGAGCAGGGCCGATGGGACCGCGACAGCCGCTTCCAGCGCGAGCTTCGCGGTCTGACCGTGGGGCTGTGGGGATATGGCGGCATTGGCCGCCAGACGGCGCGCTTGGCCAAGGCGCTGGGCATGCAGGTCCACGTCCTGACTCGCGCGGGGGTCAACGCACGCCACCTCATCTACCGCGTCCCCGGCACCGGTGATCCAGAAGGCCAGTTGCCCGACCGCGCCTTCTCCCGCGAGCAGACCGGAGAGTTCCTGGCCGGATTGGACTTTCTGGTCCTGGCCCTACCGTTGACGCGGGCCAACGAAGGGATCGTGGGCGAAGCCGAACTGCGCGCCCTGCCACCCACGGCCTATGTCCTCAACCCGGCCCGCGGCCCGCTGATTCAGGAGCCCGCCCTGCTGCGCGCCCTGGGCGAGCGGTGGATCGCGGGGGCGGCACTGGACACCCACTACCACTACCCGATGCCGCCTGACCATCCCCTTTGGGCCATGCCCAATGTGATCATGACCCCGCATATCTCCGGTTCCAGCGGCAGCCCGTTCTTTCTGCAGCGCGTGTGGGAGATCTTCGTGGACAACGTCGCCCGATGGGGTCAGGGCGAACCGCTGCTAAATGAGTTGCCGCCCGCGGAACTCTGACCGCCGCCGCCGTCGGCGCGGCCGACCCCAGTGCCGCAGGGCAGGTCGCCGGCGAGTTGCTGGCCGCGGAGTTGGGACCGGAACGGCCGTTCTGCGGCTCGGTTGGCCTGGGCTGCGCGTGGCGGGCGGGACCGAGGGCGGCGGCCCCGGTGCCCCGGGCAACCGGGCCGAAGCAGGGTTGGTGTGTTGGTTCGAGACCGTTCCCCCGGCCGCGGTGGCCGAGTCGACCACCCTTGGCACCTGGCCGGCTGCTGGGGCCGCTCGTGCCGCCGCCTGGAACGGCCATGGCGTGGGGCCGTGGGTGTCGCAGAGGACCCGTTCGCCGGCGCGGGGCATGCTTTGGCGAGAGGGCGATGAACTCACCGAACCGTGCCCGCACGCCGACCGTGGAGCCATTTAGGGTCTGGACCAGAACCGGGCTGACACCATGGCCACGCGGCACGGGTTGCCGAGGCTGCACGTCTTCGTCAGCGGCGGCGAGTCGGCCGCGCCCGACCTATGACGACCTGCTGCTGGTGACCCTGGACAAAGGCGGACAGGCCCAAGAGCACCTCCAATACAAGGACTACCCGCTCAACGAGACGCAGTTCCATTGGCAGTCAAAAGCCAGCACGCGCGCGGACGACCGGGCCGGACTGCGCCTGATCAGCCCCCGTGAGCAGGGCGCAACTTCGCTGCTGCTGGTTCGCGAGACCAAGAAAGACAGCCGCAATCTAACCCAGCCCTTCCGGTACCTGGGTCCCGTGGAGCCCGTACGGCACACGGGTGAACGGCCCATCACCATCGAGTGGCGCTTGAGCACCCCGGTCTTGCCGGAGTGGGTGCGCCGCTGGCGCACGGTGGCGTAACCGACCAGGCGGAGGGGTGGCCGACGCCGGCGACGGGCCGTTTTCGCGCTCTCGATGGACAGCATGTGCCATGGGGTTCCGTGTGCCGGACACCAACTGCGCCTGCTGCCCGACTGGGGCGGTGACGACGCGGCGACGCTGGCGGTGGGTCAGTCGGACGGGTCCTCGGGCAGCAGCACGGCGTCCTGGGGGCCGTAACCCAGACGCACCTGGGCGCCGGTTGCCAAGGGAGCCGCGCTTCCCAACAGCGCGTCCACCCGCAGGCGCAGGCCGGCCGCGGCCGCAATCTCATACTGCACCCGGGCGCCCAGGTACAGGGCCGTGTCGACGTGGCCGTCCAGGGTGTTGGTGTCGGCGGCGGGACCGTCGATCAGGCGCAGGGCCTCGGGCCGAACGCTGATCACCAGGGGTTGGCCGGCGGCCAGTGTGGACACCCACGCCGGGGCGGCGTGCACGCGGTGCAGGCCACCACCCGCCAACTCGATCTCGGCACGCCCGGCACGGATGCCGCGCAGCGTGCCGTGCAGGAAGTTGCTGATCCCCACGAAGCCGGCAACGGCCATGCGGCTGGGGGACCGGTACACCTGCTGCGGCGTGCCGACTTGGATCACCTCGCCGCGGGCGAACACGGCGATGCGTGTCGACAGGGACAGGGCTTCTTCCTGGTCGTGGGTGACGTAGATCGTGGTGATGCCCAGATCCCGCTGCAGCCGCGCCAGCTCGGTGCGCATCTGCAGGCGCAGCCGCGCGTCCAGACTGCTCAAGGGTTCGTCGAGAAGCAGCACCCGCGGCCGCACCACCAGCGTTCGGGCCAGGGCCACGCGCTGTTGCTGGCCACCGGACAGCTGCGACGGTCGGCGCTGTTCCATCCCGGCTAGGTCCATGTCGGCCAGGGACCGGCGCACCCGCTCGGCCACCTCGGCGCGCGGCACCCGCTGCTGCCGCAGGCCGAAGGCGACGTTCTCGAAGACCGACAGGTGCGGCCACAGGGCTAAGTTCTGGAAGACCAGGCCTGCCTGGCGCTGCCACGGGGGCACGTTGTCGACGCAGCGGTCGTCGAACCAGATGCGGCCGCTATCAGGGCGCAGGAAACCGGCCACCAGGCGCAGCAAGGTGGTCTTGCCGCAGCCGCTCGGGCCCAGGAAGGTGAAGAACTCGCCGCGGCCTATCTCCAGGTCCACGCCGCGCACTGCCCACACGGCGCCGAAGCGCTTGCCTACTCCTTCCAGACGGACAGCCGCTGTTGGTCCTGCTGTTGCATCCATCCCACCGATTCCTTGCTCAGACCTTGAGGGCCGCCTCCGAGTTGCTGCCGAGAAAGCGGTGGGCCAAATGGGTGCCGACCACTACCAGCACAATGGCCACCACCCCCAAGGCGGCGCCGGGACCGCGTCCGACGGCGCTCTGCATGTAGAGGTAGATGCCGAAGGAGAGCGGGCCCTGATCGTTCTGGGGTACCAACATCATCGTTGAGCTGAGCTCCACGGCCGAGGTGACGAAGGCGACAATACCGCCGGCCACCAGGCCGCCGTTGATCATGGGCAGGACAATGCGCAGGGCAGTGCGCCACGGCGGGTTGCCCAGACTGTGGGCTGCTTCCTCCAGGCTCACGTGCACCTGCAGCAGCGCCGCGTGGCAGGAACGGACCGTGTACGGCAGACGCCGCATCGAGTAGGCCAGCACCAGGATCAGCCAACTCGATGTCAGAGGCACCCCCAACAGGGGCACCTCCCACCCGTGGAACGCCCTCAGATAGCCGATCCCGAGCACGACCCCGGGAACCGCCAGTGGCAGGCTGGCCAGGGCGTCGAGGCACCCCCTGCCGCGCCCTTGGCCCCGCACCAGCAGGTACGCCACCAGCACCCCCAGCACCACGTCCAGAGCCGCGGCAAGCACGCAGTACACCACGGTGTTTATTACGAAGTGGGGCGTATGCAACAGGATCTCGCGGTAATGGTCCAAGGTCCACGCCTGGGGCAGGACCGAGAAAGACCAGACTTTGGCGAAGGACAGTAGGAAGATGCCCACCTGCGGCAACAGGGCCAGGCTCAGGGCGGCCGCGCAGAAGGCGCCGGCTGCGGCCAGGCGCCAACCGGCCAACCGTGGTGCGGTCGCGCGCGTACTGCTGCGCCCGGTGGTGTATTCGGCGCGGGCCAGGTAACGCATGGCGATGAACAGCGACACCCACGAGAGCACCACCATGATGGCCGCAATGACGTACCCGCTGGGGTCATCGGCGCCGATGTTGGTGATGCGCAGGTAGGCCTGCGGCGCCAGCATGGTGGTGTAGTTGAGCATCAACGGCGTGCCCAGGTCGTCGACGGTCTTGATAAAGACCAGGAGAGCGCCGGCGACGTACCCCGGCATCAGCAGTGGCAGGGTTATGCGCCGCAGCACACCGAGGCGGCGCGCGCCCAGGCTCTGGGCCGCCTCCTCCAGCGAGCGGTCCACGTTCTCCAGGGCAGCACAGACGTTAACCAGAATGAACGGGAAGAAATGCAGCGACTGCACCAGCACGACGCCGACGAGGCCGTCCATGAAAGGTACGGTCGTGCCGCACCAGCGCCGCAGCAGCAGGTTCAACACCCCGCTGCGTCCGAGCAGCAGTTGCCAGGCCACGGCGCCGATGTAGGGTGGCACGGCCAGAGGCAGCAACCCCAGGGCGCGTACCCAAGCGCGACCGGGAAAGCGAGCACGCGTCAACAGGAAAGCCAGCGGCAGCGCCAGGGCACTGCCCGCGACGACGGTCAGGACGCCCGCCAGCAGGCTGTTCCACAGTGCCTCGCGGAACAGGTCGCGAGCAAAAAAGCCCGCCAGGTGCCTTCCGGTGACGTGGCCATCTTGGACGAAGGCCACGTACACCACCTGCAGCACAGGATAGAGCACGCAAACACCCAGGAGCGCCACCAGGCCGTAGAGCAGCCCGGTCTGCCGCCAGCGCCGCCCTATTGCCGCGAGCACGCGCACGCTCTTTGCTCGGACTGACCGAGCCCCGCACCGGACCCCTGTACCGTCATCTCAACGGGCTGCCTCATGCGCCTGCACTGCCAGGTCGCGGGCTCGCTGGTACGCCGCCTTGCTGGCCGCGTCCCAGGCCGCTTCCTGGGACGCCCGGCGGTCGGCCGCGGACAGCCCGTTCGCAAATGCCGGGTCCGCGGCCTGCGCCGCACTCACCGGCACGGCGCCGGCCAGCAAGCGGGCGCTGTCTAGCGCGGCGCGGGCTTCGGGCAGCCCGGCGGCGCGCGCCGCGACGGCGGCTTCGGCCTGGTGGATCGCCTGCCAGGCGTCCTTGAGTTCCTGCAGGCGGAAGGTCACCACCTGGTCGAAAAGCACATTCACCATCTCGTAACGCGCCTCGGACAGCGCCGGGTCGAAGGTGCGGTTCGTCGCGGCCATGGTGAAAGGGTTGGGATACCCGGCCGGGGCTTGGGCGTAGAGGGCGGGGACCACGGGCAAACGGCTGATGGTCGGATCCAGCAGCAGGCGCTGCCCTTCGTCGCTCAGCAGGAAGGCGACAAACCGGGCAGCGGCCTCGGGATGCGGCGCACCGGTTACCACGCCGGCGCTGGCAGGCACAATGGGTGAACGAGGTGGGTACGCGAAGTCCACCGGCTGGCCCGCCGCCTTGGCCGACAGCGCCATGAAATCGATCACCAGGCCCAGGCCGAACTCACCCGTGCCGATGCCCTGGGGGACACCAAAGCTGCGTTCGGTCAGGGTGGCCACATTGCCGCAGATCTCCAGCAGCAGGCGCCAGCCCCGGTCCCAGCCGTATTCCTGGAGGATGGCCTCCACCAACAGGTGCGTGGTGCCGCTGCGCGAGGGGGCGCACATGGACAGGTGGCCGAAATAGCGTGGGTCGGCCAGTTCGGGCCAGTCGCTGGGGCGCGGCAGCTGGTACGACTGCAGGTACGGCACATTCCACATGATGCCGTAACCGCTGAGCGCGAAGCCGAAGTAGCGGCCGCCCGGGTCGTGTACGGGGTACGGGCCCACCTTGGCCGGAATGCGGCGGCGCAATTCCGCCGGCAGTTCGCAACGCGCCAGCAAGCCGTCCTTGGCCAGCGCGGCGAAGGCGTCCGTGGCGCTGGCCCACACGACATCCACATCGGGTCGCGACCGGGTCTCGCGCAGATAGGCAACGCAGGCCGAGGTGGCCTTGGATTTGACGACGACCTCCGTACCGCTGTCGTGGGCTTTGAACGCGGCTGCGTACGGTTCGAACATCTCCTTGGGGAACGAGGTCAGGATGACCACCTCGCCCGCCGTTGCTGATGACAGCAGGCCGGCACCCAGAAACCAGGTCAGAACCAACGCTACGGGCTTCCGCACGACATCCTCCACGGTTGCAGTTGGCGTGCTAATATGGTCCAGGCGCAGGTCTACGCCAAGATGGCGAGCGCCGTCCAGGGCCTCGGCCACCGTGTCGCTGAGCGGGTCTGCGGCGCTACTCCCCTGGCGGGTAGTGCGGTCGCCCCGTTCACGGCTGTTGCTGGCGGCCCGCAAGCGCGATATTGGCTTCAACGTGGCTGCAACGGACCTTTCCCAGTTCGCCGCAGCCACCGCCTCTGGGTTGCCGCGCGGGCAGGGGAGCGCGGTCCTGCGGGCCCAAGCCGGTTTCGGATGCGGGTGGCGGCCGCGCGCCAGGCGTGCCGCAGCTGGAGTCGGCCAGGCAAGCGGCACCTGAGGGCAGCCTCGCGCGTCCGGTAGCGCCTGCGGTCTGCCGGGTCCGGGTGGCTCAGGCCAACAAGGAGATGCCATGTACGCGGGTCCTCGTTACCACGAACTGCACCGCCCCCAGTTCCATTTCACGCCCGAGAAGAACTGGACCAATGACCCCAACGGTTTGGTATGTTACGCCGGCGAATACCACCTGTTCTTCCAGCTCAACGCCCGGGGGCTGCGCTGGGGACCCAACACCTGGGGCCACGCGGTAAGCCCGGATCTGGTCCACTGGCGGCAACTGGCCCATGCCATCGAGCCCGACGAATACGGCTGGATCTGGTCGGGTTCGGCCGTCGTTGATCGCGGCAACACCTCGGGGCTCAAACGCGGCTCGGAGGACACCCTGGTGGCGGTCTACACCACGGGCGGGTACGGCGAACCGCGCCATCCCACGGTGCAGTGCATCGCCTGCAGCCACGACCGTGGCCGGACCTGGGTCAAGTACGCCGGCAATCCCGTGCTGGGCCACCAGCGCGCCGACAACCGCGACCCCAAAGTGGTCTGGCATGCGCCAACGGGCCGCTGGGTAATGGCGCTGTACCTGGATGGTTCCACCTTCGCGCTCTTCGGCTCCCCGAACCTGACGGCCTGGGAGAAGCTCTCCGAGGTCGAACTGCCCTCGGGCGAGTGCCCGGACTTCTTCGAGTTGGCCGTCGACGGCCAGCCGGACCAGCGGCGTTGGGTCTTCTGGGGCGGCGGCGGGTTGTACCTGGTCGGTACCTTCGACGGCACACGGTTCATGCCCGAGGGCGAACCCCAACGGGCAGAATGGGGTGCCAACGGCTATGCGGCCCAGACCTGGAGCGACGCGCCGGACGGTCGGCGCATCCAGATCTCGTGGATGGCCGGCGGCCAGTACCCGTCGATGCCCTTCAACCAGCAAATGACTTTCCCGGTGGAGCTGAGTCTGCGCTCAACGTCCGAGGGGCTGCGTCTGTGCCGCCGCCCGGTCCGTGAAATCGAGCTGCTGAACGACACCCCGCATATGTATTACGACGAGGTTCTGTCGCCCGGCAGGAACCTGATCCCGCCGACCAGTCACGACCTGTTCCGCGTCACGGGACAGGTGGAGCTGCAGGGCGCCACGCACTTCGCGTTGGTCATCCGCGGTCAACCGCTGCGCTACGACGTGGCCGCCGCCCATTTCACCTACAAAGACAGACAGATCCCATGCGCGCCGGTGGGCGATCGGCTGACCCTTGAGATCCTGGTCGATCGCACGTCCATGGAGCTGTTCGTGGGGGAGGGCCAGACCTCGGCCTCCTTCTGCTTCCTGCCCGAGGCCTGGGACGCGCCTCTGGAACTGTACGCCGAAGGGGGGCAGGTCCGGTTCGCGCCACTGGTGGTGCGCGAACTGCGCTCCATCTGGGACTAGCCAGGCCGAGGCAACGCCTCAGACGGTTACCCCCGCCGGCCGGCCGCGGCAGCTTCGAGGTCGGTCGACCAAGGACCCTATCGCGCTGCGGATCGTGCGCCAGCTGGACTCGGTCGGGCAGCAACCGCTCAGCCCGGGTTACTCAGAGGGGAACGTCGGCCTGACTGCCCGCGGCGCGCAGGGCCAGCCGCGACCGGAATCGGCCCGGTGGGTTTGGACGAGCGCCGACGCGAGCACTCGTCGCGGCCACGCCGGGCCTCCGTGCCACGGCGGCGGGGCGGGGGGCCTACCCGCGCGAGAGCCCGACGGCGGCAGCCTGTGGTTCGTTAACGAGGCGCGTGCGGCGGCTGCCGATGCCGGGCCAGCCGCGCCATGCCAGTGACCGCGGCCGCATCAAGGCCGAACAGTCAACAGGAGGGCGCCATGGCGCACGGGACGCTGCGGGTGGCAGTGGTAGGGCTGGGTTTCGGTGCTGAGTTCGTGCCGATCTACCTCGACCATCCGGATGTGGCCTCGGTGGTGGTCTGCGACGCCAACCCCCAGCGGTTGGCCCGGGTGACCGAGCGCTTCAGGGTACAGGAGGCCTGCCTCCAGTTGGACGAGGTGATCGGTTCCCCCCGGATCGACGCGGTGCACCTGGTTTCGGGGATCCCCGACCACGCCGGGCAGGCCATCGCGGTGCTCCGCGCCGGCAAGCACTGTGCCTGCACCGTCCCCATGGCGACCACCATCGACGATCTCCACCGGATCGTGGCTGCCCAACGGGAATCAGGCCGCACCTACATGATGATGGAGACCGCCGTGTACACCCGGCAGTTCCTCTTCGCCCAAGACCTGCACCAGCGGGGCGAACTCGGCCGCCTGCAGTTCCTGCGCGGGGCTCATTACCAAGACATGGAATGCTGGCCGCCCTATTGGGCCGGGCTGCCGCCCATGTGGTACGCCACGCACGCCGTAGGCCCGCTGTTGGCCTTGGCCGGGACCCGGGCAAAGCGGGTGCAGTGCCTGGGTTCGGGCGAGATGCGCCAGGAACTGCGGCAGCAGTACGGGAACCCGTGGCCGGTGGAGACCGCGCTTTTCCAGCTGGCTGTGCCGGGACTCTGTGCTGAGGTGACCCGGACGCTGTTCCATTGCGCCCGGCCCTACATGGAGAGCTTCACCGTGTATGGCGAGGACGGCTGCTACGAGTGGCAGCTGGAGGGCGAGCCGCCGATGCTGTTCAGGGCCAGCCCGGTGACCCCGGGCCAGACCCGACGGCACGCAGCGGAACGGCCCCAGACCCCGGACCGCGCTGACCTGTTGCCGGCCCCCATCGGCCGGTACACCCGCCGTTTCGTCTACGGGAACGACGCCCAGCACCTGTCCTTCGAGCAGGGCGGAGGGCACCACGGGTCCCATCCCCATCTAGTGCACGAGTTCGTCCGCAGCATTGTCGAGGCGCGGGCTCCGCGGATCGACAGCGTCACCGCCGCCAACTGGACGGCCGCCGGGATTTGTGCGCACCAATCGGCCATGGCTGACGGTCACGCCGTGGAAGTGCCCGCATTCGGCTAGCCAGCCGTTGGGCTGGAGCTATACGGGCTCAACGCGATGCCCGGGTGGTGCAGGCACCGGCTCGTGGCCTCACCCCGTGAGGCGGGGGGCATCGGCCCAAACCACCCGCGCCGCCGCCCTCTCATTCTTGCCGAACCGCCTCGGTTCCCCGTACCCCCGGTACGAACCGGCCGGCGCGGCATTGCCGTCACCTCATGGCGTCAGGGTCATCTTGCCCAAGGCCGCGCGCGCGCCGGCCCGCAGTTGGTAGAGGTACACCCCGGCCGCCAGACCATGGCCGGACGAGTCGCGGCCATCCCAGGCGATGCGGTACACCCCGGCCGCCTGCGTCTGGTCGACCAGCAAGCGCACCGGCTGCCCCAGCGCGTCGTACACCGTCAGCCGGACCGCCGCCTCCTCGGTCAGGACGTAGACAATCTCGGTGGCTGGGTTGAAGGGGTTGGGGTAGCACCCGACGCCGAAAACGGCTTCGTCGGGCCGCCCGGCGACGGGTTTGCCAACATCGTCGTTGGTGATCGTACCGATTCCCTGGGCGTCGCCGACGATGGCGTTGACCGGGCCGCTGAGGTTGAGGTAGAAAACCTCGGTGGGTTCCACCGTGGCGTCGCCATAGACTTTGACGTTGACCGTCTTGGTCGTGGTACCGGCCGTGAAGCTGAGGGTCGTGGCGCTGACTGCCTGGTAGTCACTGCCGCCGGTGGCGGTGCCGTTGGCCGTGGCGTACACCACGCTGGTATTCTGGCTGCTGGGCGGCGACAGGGTGATGGTGAAGGTCAGGTTCTTGAAGCTGGAATTCCCTTCCACGATGCTGACGTCATTGACGCTGAAGGCCGGCTGACTCTCGTCGTTGGTGATCGTCCCGATGCCCTGCGCGTCGGCGATGATGGCGTTGCTCGGGCTGGTCAGGTTGAGGTACAGGGTTTCATTTGCTTCGTAGGTCGTGTCGCCCTTGACCGTCACCGGCACGGACTTGGTGGTCTCGCCGGCGGCGAAGCTCAGCGAGCCATTGGTGGCCGTGTAGTCACTGCTCGAACTGGCGGTGCCATTGGCCGTTGCATAGCTGACGGTTACTGTCTGCGTGCTGGCGTTTGACAGCGAGACCGTGAAGGTGAGGGGGCTGGTGCCGCTGTTCCCTTCCGCGATCGAGACATCATCGACGCTGATGGTCGGCGCGGTATCGTCGTTGGTGATGGTGCCGATCCCTTGGGCATCGGCGATGGTGGCGTGGTTTGGGCTGCTCAGGTTGAGGAACAAGGTCTCATTGGGCTCGTAGACCGACTCGCCGTTGACGATCACCGCCACGGTCTGGGTGATCTGACCCGGGGCAATGCTCACGGTCCCGTTGCTGGCCACGTAGTCGCTGCCGGCCAAGGCCGTGCCGTTGGCGGTGGCGTAACTGGCGGTGACCGTCTGGCCGCTGGCGGCGGACAACGCGATCGTGAAACTCATCGCGGTGGTGCCGCTGTTGCCCTCGACCACGGCCACGTCGTTGACGCTCAGGCTCGGCACGGCATCGTCGTTGGTGATGGTACCGGTGCCCTGGGCCCTGCTGAGCGTCGCGTGCGCGGCATTGCTCAGACTGAGGGAGAACGTCTCGTCGGCCTCGTTGACCAGGTCGGCGTTGATCGTCACCGTCACGGTCTGGCTGGTCTGCCCGGGGTTGAAGGTGAGGGCCCCGCCGGCGGCCACGTAGTCGCTGCCGGCCGTGGCCGTACCGTCGACCGTTGCATAGTTGGCGGTGACGGTCTGGCCACTGGCCGCCGACAGGGAGATGGCGAAACTCAGGGTTTTCGTGCCGCTGTTCCCCTCGGCGATCGATGCGTCGCTCACGCTCAGACTCGGCGCGTCGTCGTCGTTGGCGATGGTGCCGATGCCTTGCCCGTCGGCGATGGTCGCCTGGCCAGGATTGCTCAGGATGAGCGACAGGGTTTCGTCGGCCTCATTGACCAGGTCGCCGCTGATGGCTACCGCGACTGTCTGGCGGGTCTGCCCGGGCGCCAAGGTCACGGTACCGCTTGCCGCCACATAGTCGCTGCCGGCCACCGCCGTGCCGTTGGCCGTGGCATAGGACACCGTGACCGTCTGGGTGGTGGGGTTCGACAGCGAGACGGTGAATGTGAGCGCGCCAGTGCCGCTGTTGCCCTCGGCCATGGACACGTCGTCGACGCTCAGGTTGGGCACGGCGTCGTCGTTGGCGAGGGTGCCGGTGCCTTGGGCTCTGCCCAGGGTTGCGTGCGTTGGCGTGCTCAGGTTGAGCTGGAAAGCCTCGTCTGCCTCGGTGACCGGGTCGCCATTGACCGTCACGGTGACGGTCTGAGCGGTCTGCCCGGGGGCGAAGGTCGCCACGCCGCTGGCGGCCACGTAATCGCTGCCGGCCAGCGCCGTGCCGTCGGCCGTGGCATAGGCGACCGTGACGGTCTGGCCGCTGGC
>CAITNQ010000153.1 GCA_903893785.1 uncultured Gemmatimonadota bacterium | reverse complement strand
GGCACCGACGACGAGGGCATACCGGAGGCGACGGCGAGGTGGTCACCGGGAAGCATCTGCGAGCTGTTGCCGGACGAAAACATCGAGTTCAGCGCCCCAGCCGACGTGGGCGCTACCTACGAGATGTTCCAGTACCGCAACCTGCTGGCCATCGCGGCGGCTATCGGTGTCCCGTACGCCAACCTGACGGGCGACGTTCGTCAGGCCAACTACTCCTCCCTGCGGGCGGCCCTGCTGCAGTTCAGGCGGCGCGTGGAGCGCCTGCAGCGCAAGGTCCTGATCCACCAGTTCTGCCGTCCGGTATGGGCTCGCTTCATTGACTCCGCGGTGATAAGCGGGGTCCTCGGGGTGCCGGCTGAGATGGCGGCCGAGCTCAAGACCAAGGTGATCTGGATCCCCCCGAAATGGGAGTGGGTGGACCCGCTCAAAGATCGCCAGGCCGAGCAGCTCGCTGTCGAGATGCGGTTCAAGGCCCGCAGCCAGGTGATCATCCAGGAAGGCGGGGACCCGGAGCAGGTAGACCAGCAGATCGCTGCGGACGGGGCAAGGGCAGCGCGGCTTGCTGACCCCCAGCCCCCGCCTGCCCGTGGCTCGGCTGACGCCGGTGACGCAGCGCCGCCGCCCCAGCAGAACCCGCCCGCCTCCCCGGCCAGGAACAGACCAAGACTCAGCGTCACGTCGGTGGCGCGTGTTACCAACACCCCCAGGCGGCCGACGATAGGGCCGCAGAGAGGAAGCCGAAATGGCTGAAGACGAGCACCATGGGGTTCGCCTCAAGGCCGGACCGGTAGTGGCCGGGACAATCGAGTTGCGGGCCGAGGAGGTCTCGGCATTGCGGCGTCAGGCGGCGGTGTGCGGTCTGTCAGTGGAGCGCTGGGCGGAACGGCTCATGGCGGCCGAGGCCGAGCAGTTCCAGCACACCCTCGGCGATCCGGGGCCGTGGGCGACGGACGGAGACGTTGTCATCGGGACGGTTGAGCTGCCGCCCGAGACGGCGATGGCGGTGCTGCGGGCCCGCGCGGACGGGGGCCAGGCATTAGGGCTCGAGTTGTCGTACCAGGCTGAACGGCTGCGGTTGCTGACCACGCCGGTCCTGGCTATGGCCGCTGAGTCCTGCTGGTACTGGGACCCCGGTTACCTGGCCCTGCACCTGGTAGCGCTGGCGCGCTTGCTCGAGGACCTGCCGGCCGGGATGCGGGAGGAGCTGGAAGCACAGGCCCGCAACGAACTCGCCTCACGGCCGGCCCAATCGGAGCCCACCGACGAGCAGCTGGAGCTCCTGGCCGAAGCCCAGAGACGGCCGGCGCAGAGGCAACGGACGCGGGCGCGGGCGTAGCGCGCCGTTCGCCCGCGTTGTTGACCAGGCCAATCCACCTACAAGGAGACGAGATGGCTTTCTGTCGAGAAGGGCTGCACGCCGGAGCGTTCCTCCGAGGCGGGCAGAATGGAGGTCGGTCTCTGGAGACCGGGCTCCTCAAGGCGGGCGAGTCGGTGGTTGCCGGACAGGTTCTCGGCCGCGAGCTGGCACTGGCGGTGACGGCTGGCCCGAACACCGGAGATGGCGCTGTCGGTTCGCTGACGGTCGGGCCGGACGCCCAAGTCGGGGTGTACGAGCTGCTCTGCACCGGCACCGGCGGCGTCCCGGCGGCCACCGGAACCGCGCAGGCGGCGGCCGGCAATGAAGGGGACGGCTCGATCACCGCTGAGCCCGCAACCGGGGTCGCGGCGAAGGTTGGCGTCTATCGCGTCACGTGCGTCCAGCCGGCTGTCGATGGCGGCACGTTCCTGGTCGAGGACCCGGACGGTGTCACCGTAGGCACGGCCACCGTGGGGGTGGAGTGCACGGCCGATGGGCACCTGACGTTCACCATCGCGGACGGCACGGCCGACTTCGCCGCCGGTGACTCCTTCACGATCACCGTGGCCGCGGCCAACAGCGGCGCCTTCTCGGTGACGGCGCCAAACGGCATGCCGCTGGCCAACGCGACGGTCGGCGAGGCCTACAGCAGCTCGCACCTGGCGTTCACCGTCGACGACGGAGCCACCGATTTCGCGCCTGGCGATTCCTTCCAGATCGCGGTCGCACCTGGGTCCTGGGTGGCGCTCGACTTCGCCTCGACGGCCGGAGGTCAGACTGCCCGTGGTGTCTCATACGCTGCGGTGGATGCCACCCTGGCCGCTCTTCCCCTCGCGGTGGTGGTGCGTGATGCCGCCGTGAACGGCGCCGCCCTGACGTGGCCAGAAAGCGCGACCGTGGCCCAGGTAGCCCAGGCCACGCTTGAGCTGGCGCGGGGTGGGGTCGTGCTCAGGTAGCACCGAGTCGCAGGGCAGATCGCGGGCCGGAGCGTCCGATCAGCGCGCTCCGGGGAGAGTGCACCCGGACCGGCGCCGCGATGGACAGTCCCGCCGCCCGCAGGTAGCGGACGCCCGCCACCCAACGGCACAGCGCTCAAGCGTTTGCGTTCACAGGGCAGACCAGCTCGTAGGCTGGGTCCACTCCGCACGGCTTGCCGACAATGGCGCGCAAGGCGTAGATTCAAATGGTTCTGGGATTCGGCTTGCTGCGGCGACTCATGTACGCTCGACAGCAGGGTGGTAGGTAGCAGGTGTCATTGGAGTGTGCCAGATGGAGCAGCTTGATGGTTTCCGCACCATCGTGATTTCCGGTCACTGGAACGCGCGCATTTTCACTCCCGACTGGGTGCTCGAGAACCTGTGCCTTGGCGCGCCGGATACCGTGATCGAGGTGGCTGTTGACCTGGCACAACCGATGTACCGGCTGACTTTCGAGGGGATGAACCTGCACGTCGGCTCCAGTCGGATCATGGTGAACCCCGCTCGGCCGCTCGACGATGAGCTGCTGGACCGGATGGGAAAACTCATCGACAGGGTCCTGGAGCACCTACCGCATACGCCCGTGTCAGCCATGGGCATCAACTTGCGGTGGGTGGAGAGGCAGCTTGAGCAAGATTGGATTGGGCTGTTCCGCCTTCCCGGGGCCAGACGTTTCGCCGATGCGGGGGCGGAGGTGGGGAAGACGACCGCCAAATGGGAGCTCCTGTTGGCGGGTCGGCAGCTCAACCTGACGGTTGAGTACGTTCCAGACGACGCGAGCATGGTCATTGACTTTAACTTCCACACCGATCTGCGAGATACTCAGCACGCCCGTCGACAGCTTGCCGACGGCGTGCGCGAGTACCAGACGCTTGCCGAGCGCATGCTTGCCCACATAGTGGGCGGCGACGGGCACGAAGGGAACAGCGATGAATGAGCGGGTTTCGGGATCGAGTGGCTACCTTGAGGGATCATACTCGGGGAACTTGGAGTTCGCTGACTACCCAAGAGTCGGGACATTCCGCGCGCGCACCGACGAGGACGCGGATGAACCGAGTTCCCGCTTCCTCCGGGTGAAGAGGAATGGAGACACGTATTCCGCCAAGGTGACGGCGGCGGAGTTGCGCCAGACGGCGGCCCGAGAGAGGCTCCAGCGGTACCTGCGCGGTTAATGTCTGGCGATCTCCATTTCACGTATGCCGATCCAGACCGCACGACGCTCCATCAGGGAGACGTCCTGAGGCGTACGGATGCGCTCGAGGCAATCTTGAGCGAGGTGCACCCCTTCTTCGGGAAAGACAGCGAGTACCCATACTTCCAGGTTATCACGCAGTCGTGCGACCTGGTCCGCCGCGGCGGCGAAGGGTGTTCCGCGCGCTATATCTGCATCTCGGTGGTGCGCCCTGACCGAGATGCGGTCGCGCGC
>CAITNQ010000152.1 GCA_903893785.1 uncultured Gemmatimonadota bacterium | reverse complement strand
GTGCAGATCGGTCGACAGCAGCCAGGGATGCGGTCGGGCCGGGGCCAAGCGGAACAGGCGGACCGAAGCCGGCGGGATGCTCGCCCGACAGTGACCCGCGTAGATCCCGCAGTACTCCTCCGTCCAGAACTCCCACAGCTGATACCGTCCGGAGCCATCCAGACCCAGGCCCGCGAAGTCAAGGTCAACGGCCCACGGCTCGGGTTCCAGGTTGAACGCCGCCACCAGCGTGTAGCTGTCCCACGCGGTCTGCACCGGCAGGACCAGTAGACGACGACGATCGTCGGGATGCAGCCGCGTGAACAGGTCCACGGGCCGGGGCATGCTACCCAGCCGGGGCAGGCAGAGCTTGACCAACCGCAGGCGTTCCTCGTCCATGTGCCGGTAATCGTCGCCCAACATCAACGGGCTGCCCCCGCCCAGACCGAACACAGTCACGGCGATCTGCGCGTGGGCAACCGGAACCGGCTTGTCGACGGTGAGCAGGTTGAAGTCGTTGAGGTACGCCTTGCGGTGGGTGAAGTAGCTCGCGGCCGCGTTCTGCACCAGATGATAGGTACTGCCGAAGTGCTGGTCGTGAAGTACGTACACGCCATTGCGCCAGGTGGCATAGGGAGGGAACAGCGGTCGCCCCTCACCAAAGTCGCGACCGACACGGGCCGCATCGATCAGGCCGATGAACGCGGGCGTCGAAGAGACTGCCGTCTGCAGGTGGGTATCGCTCCCGGCGGCATCGCGGATCACCGGCAGGAGACGGCGCGCGGCCTGGACCGGGGTCTGGCTCGGGTCGTGGAGCCGCGCGTGCTCCTTCAAACCGAGGAAGTCCAGCATGTAGTAGCGCACGCCCCAGGCGCGGTAACGGGCAAATACCTCCCGCACGAAGGCCGCCGTTTCCGGATGCGTGCCGTCGAGGTAGTAACGATGCAGGCGCGGGCTGTCTTCGGGATCCGCCTGGCGGTCGAACTCCCAGCTCTCTGCCTCGACAATGGGTTGGCCGTCGCCGTCGCGCAACAGATTGGCCTGGTTGCGGGCCAGGGTCCCGGCCGCCTCGGCGTAGAACCAGAACGGCGACACCCACAGCCCGGGGGTGAACCCCAGCCGCTGCAACTGGGCGCAAAAGCTCTCCAAGCCACTGGGGATCTGGGTCGCTTCGCACTCAAGCCAGTTGCCCGGCACGCCGCCCACCAGGTTGGTCTGGCTAGTCCACACATAGTCGACGCCGAAGCCGCGCAGCCGATCCCGAATGGCCCGGGCATTGTCCAGCGCGATCTGCTCCCAGCAGTCTTCGGCTGGGCTGAAAGCGTCGATCCAGCCGCCCCCGCACCATCCCACGGGGGGGCCTTCGCGCCAACTGGGTTGGTACGCCGCCCGCAGGGTTTCGGCCCAGTCCTCGAGCGCTTCGTAAGGGTCCGTATGCACGGTCAACCGCACGGTCTCGCTGCGGAGTTCGGCCCCGGGGGCCAGCGGATACATGCCGAAGCGGCAGCGGGCACGGTATTCGCCGACGGCGGGCGTCGGCCCTGGCTGACAACTCAGGCTGTGCTCGCCGTGCATGCGGTCCAGCGTAACAAAGCCGCAGAGCAGGGTCCGTGACGTGGCCGCGTTGTGGATATGACATAGATTGTGCGAGCCATGCTCGGGGCTGGCTCCCAGGCGCTCGACCCGCATGTCCCAGGGCCGCCAGCCGAAGACGGTGAGACCGTCAGGGGCGGCGCCGACGCTGAAGTGCCGATCGGCCCCGGCGCGCCAGTGGAGGACATTCCAGGCGCCGATGCGCCGCTCCACAGAACCGTGGTTGCACAGCCGCGCCGACAACTCGACGGCGTCCGCTCGTTGGTGCACGGTCCATTCCCAGGTCAGGTCCGTCCCCGGCAGGTGCAGGCAGGCGCTGAAGATCCCCGGGTGCTCCGACCCGGGGTGACTGGTCAGGACGCGTTCGGAACGGGCAGCAGCATCCCAAGGCGCTCCCGCTGCGGCCTGGGCAGGGCCCGTACCCGTGATGGCGTGGACGAGGATGCCGTCCACCTCCACAGAGCCCCCGATGCCGGCAACAGCAACGCTGCCATCGACTTGGTCGCGGAAAGAGAGGGTGCCGTCTTCGGCACGCCAACAGAGCTGGATGGGCAGGCGCACGGGCAGGTTCCTGGCGATGGGATGGGCGCCGACGCGGGTTGACCGCACCGACGATCGGCCGCCTGGGCGTCGCGGTCAAGGCATGGTCCGTTGGGTGCGGTCCGTTGAACCGGGTGGGCAGACGCCGCCGCGGCCGGAGCCCGCGCGGCCTGTTCCGGGCCAGACGCCGGGCAGGCGGGTGAACGGTTGCCGTGCGGGTTATCCGGCGGTCCTCGTTTTCCGGAGCAACCCGTCTACGTAGGTGAGCAGCGCCCTGCACGCGGCCACCATCTTCCCTTGAGCGGGTTCAGGTTGGTGAGGGTAACCTGACCCGTCGCGAGACGGAGGGCCTCCTTCAGGTCGGCCCGCATGGGTGCCCGCGGCCGATGCCTGTGGTTTTGAGTGCGTCACGCTCGCCTGCGCGCCGGTGTCTGTGCGTCGCATGGATGGCTAACCCGGGCAGACCCGCCAGCCGCCCTTCAGGAGCGGGACGGTCGCGCAGCAGGGCCCGCCGTCGGGCCCTCGCCCGTCGATCACGGCTTCCAGAACGGCTCCTGGGGTGGCCAACGTGTGCTCCATGAGCTCCCAGGTGATGCCAGCGGTCTTCACCTTGGCGCGCCGTGTCCAGAGGGAGTCTGGCTGGCCGGCTTTGGTTCCGGAGTTGAGGTACAGGAAGCGGTCATCGGGCTTCCCCTGGGCGTACGGGCCCGACACCTTCGGGGCCCCGCCCGCTGCGGGCTCTGAGACGGTGATGCTCAGGTCGAACGCCAGCGAGTGGGCGCTGACTCGCGACGGCGCGCACAACCCGTCTTTGCCGCGCTGCACGGCAAAGGCGACGCCCGGCGGCGGCGCCAACACCGTCACTCGTATGGGAAGCTCGCGGCTCATGGGTCCTGCCTGCCGATGTGGGGTGTCTGCTGGCGCAGCCTCCGGCACCGACCGACCGCGGCGCGCGGGTCCGGGCGGTCCTCTGATCTGCAGCGGCGACGGCACGAGGCGCCGACGCCCGAAGACGCCCACTGCCGCCGCGGCCAGGCCGGCCCCAAGCACCTTGGGAAGGGCGCCGCGGGCCAAGACGGCGGGCTGCGGCGGGCGAGACCGCCCGGAAGCGACCGCGACCGAACGGTCCGCCATCGACTTGGGTCGGAACTGGTGGTCGAGAGGGACCGGGATACGCACGGAACCCGCGGAGCGGTCCGCGAACGGCACGACGTCCAGCCCTGGGGCACCGGGTGGGCCAACGGGTGACCCACCCCGGCTCTCCCGCCTACAACCCGAACTGCGGCATGGGAAAAAGCTTGTCGAGCTGCTGCAACACGTCGTCGGAGAGCTGCAGGTCAACGGCGTTGACATTCTCCCGTATCTGCTCTGAACGGGTAGCGCCGATGATGGTGCTGGTGACCTCGGTTCGGCGCAGGCACCAGGCCAGCGCCAACGCCGCCGCGTTGGTACCCAAATCGGCGGCCAACTGCACGAACTGCTGCGAGCGGGTCTTGTTGTCCTCGTTCATGTAGAGCGCGTTCAACACCTTGTTGGTGTCGTCGCTGGCGCCACGCGTACCGGCCGGGATCGGCTCGCCCGGCCGGTACTTGCCGGTCAGCATGCCATGGGCCAGTCCAGAGAAGATCACATTGCCGATGCCTTCACGGCCGCAGGTGGGAAAGACGCTGCGTTCCGGATAGCGGTACAACAGGCTATAGCGCGGTTCGTTAACGGCGATGGGACGAGCCCCCAACTGGCGGGCGATGGCATTGGCCTCCACCATCATCTCGGCAGGCCATTCGCTGACCCCCCAGTAGAGAATCTTGCCGGCGCGGATCAGGTCCTCCATCGCGCTCACGGTCTCTTCCAGGGGCGTGTCGGGGTCGGGCCGGTGGCACATGTACAGGTCGACGTAGTCCAGGCCCAAACGCTGCAGGCTGGCCTGGCATCCTTCGAAGATGTGCTTCTTGGAGAGCCCGCGGTTGTTCGGCTCGGGCCCCATGGGCGCGTGCACTTTGGTGATCAGGAAGTAGGTGTGACGCGGGAATTGGCGCAGGCACTTGCCGATCACACGCTCGCCTTCGCCCAGGTTGTAGGCATCGGCGGTGTCGAAGAAGTTGATGCCCAGGTCGTAAGCGGTCTTGACGGTCTCCCACGACTGCTCTTCGTCCAGCTTGAAACCGATGGTCAGGTAGCTCCCCAGGCCCACGGCACTCAACTTGGCGCCCCATTTGCCCAACGGTCGGTACTGCATGGTCACCCTCCTCTGGTTCGGGGTACATCAGCATGGCCTGCGGACAGCGTCGGCGGCTGACCAGGACGCTGTCAGGGACGCAGCCCAACGGCAACCGGAGCCGGCCGGGCCGAGCCGGGTGATCAAGACCTTTCAGGCGCCGATCTTGACCAGAAAGGCCTGACCGGACGGCAGGTCAACGCGACAGAAGGAGCGTCCGGCCGGCGACCGCATGAAGTCCTCCAGCGCTTTGTACGCGCCGATGAGCAAGGGGGTATGGCCCGCGTCTTCACAGACCATGATCCCGCCAGGCACGACCAACGGTGCGTAACGGGCGAGTGCGGCGGCTACGGCTTCGTGCAGGTCTACATCGATGTTGGCCATCCTCACCCCAGCATGCGCGATGGCCTGGGGAATGGGGTCGGTGATCACATTGCAGCGGTGCACGTGGATGGTCAGGCCCGGCACGCCCTGGCCGTAGGCCTGGATCCGATCGCACACGACCTGGAACCCTTCGGTACTGTGCGTTCCCGCCCAGCAGACATCGCTACTGGCCATGGCATGGGGGTATTCGAAGCCGTCGAAGACATCGATGAAGTGGAAGGCCAGCGCCGAGGGCCCCCGTTCAGCGTGCCTCGATCTGACGTACGACAGCAGGGCCCCGGCCGAAGACCCACGATAGCACCCCACCTCAACAATGCAGCCTGGTCTGCCCGCCGTGGCCTCAAACGCCTGAATCAGGTTGACGAAGTCACCGGGGCCGCCATCAAGTTTGAGGTAACCGGCAGCCCGTTGACGCTCGATCTCCTGGCTGAGAGAACGTCTGGCAGGTGTGTTCCGCGACAGGTAACCGCGGGGCTCGATGTACCACACCGATTGAACCCGGAGGCCGCGGAGATACGCCAGGTCGACAAACGGCAACCCCAGATCGTCGCACAGGCAGGCGTACAACAGGCCGGTGTTGAGGGCCGCACCGGCGAGCGCGCCCGCATTGGAGCAACGGACATCCACCCACGTCGCCGACGGTGAGAGCTCCTTGAGCCGGGAGACCAGGGGCGGGGCCAGGCAACCGTCGTGGAGCACCCAGACGACGGCACAAGCCTCCACGAAGGTGACTACTTCGGCAGTCAGCACCTCGGTCCCGAGCCGTACGTCTGCTAAAGGACTGCGCATCGGGAACCATGGGGCAAACGCGGCCAGAGGCACCACCCGGAGGCGGGCCAAGTCCGCACCGGGCCTTGGTGC
Source organism: uncultured Gemmatimonadota bacterium (assembly GCA_903893785.1). Lineage (GTDB taxonomy): Bacteria > Latescibacterota > UBA2968 > UBA8231 > UBA8231 > CAITNQ01. The sequence continues at coordinate 4,957 of CAITNQ010000152.1, read as the reverse complement.
ACCCGTTGGGTGAGGTGACGCGACCGCTGCCGACTGCCACGTGCACGTTGGGCCGCAGCCCAACGCCGCCGCCCCGCCGCGGCAGCCATCGGCGGCCCCAGGCAGCCGACCGAAAGCGGTGGGTCGGCCGGCGGACCTGGGCGGCAGACAGTGTATAAGCGCGCTCCAGGCCCCCGTCAAGCAGCCCCGGGCAGCGAGGGCGCGGACCAGGGCCGGGCGCCCTCAGCGCGTCCGACGCCGGTTCGCACGCGCACCGAATGACCCGCGGCGCCGTGACCACCGCGGGCAGAGATCACGGTTACCGGGTCGGCGGCGCGGTCGTCCAAGAGCGGTCCTGGCCACGGGTCGGCAGCGCAGTCGCCCAGGACGGTCCTGGCCACGGGTCGGCAGCGCAGTCGCCCAGGACGGTCCTGGCCATGGGCCGGCAAGGCGTGGGCGCGGACCGGCGTCAGACGGGTACACCCAGCGGCCCGGCCACGCGCTCGGCCAGGGCCTCCAGGCCGGCCTGGCGGGTGGCGAAAAGCAGCCCGGGGGCAGCGTCAACAAGCTGACCCAACCCCAAGCCCCGCGGCGTGCCGATGACCTGGAGCGCGGCCTGGGCCTGGGCCTGGGTGAACCGGAAACCCCCGTCCGGGGCCAGCGCGTGCTCCAGGGCCCGCAGCACATAGCGTTCGCCCAGCCGCAGGCCGGCGCGCTCCTCGGGCGGACGAGCGGGCGCCGGCGGCGGCGTCACCGCGCCGACCGGATCCACCTCCAGGCCGACGGCCCGCCAGAAGGCGTACAGGTTGGCCCGCAGGACGGCCACACGCTGGTGCACGGACCGGTGGACCGCGCGGGCCAGGTAGTCAGCCGGACCCAGGCGCGGATCGAACTCCTGCAGTGGCATGGACGCCAGCCCGTGGAAGGCGGCCAGCTCGGCCGTGCGCGTATCCATGGTCAGCTGCAGCGCCGGCGTTCCGGCAATGGCGGCCGCAGCGTTGCCGTGGAAGCGGGTGCCCAGCGCCAATCTCTGCCCGGACATGGCCTGGTACCAGTCTTCCGGGTGGGCAAACCAGGTACCGCGCCGGACCATCCAGGCGGCCAAGTCGTCGTGCGGCACCGCCGGCCAGCTGTAATAGTCAAGGATGGCGGCCAGATCCGAGCCCGCGGTCACCGCGCGCTGTCCCGGGACAGGCAGCAGCCGTTCCTGGGCGGACTGGGCCACCAACACCGCGTCGTGGCGACGGGACCAGTCGAGGAAACACCGGTACACGTCGCGGTACGACCCACTCGGGGTCCAGCCCACGATCAGGTCGCCGCCGATGGCCGGCGCGGGGGCCGTTGCGCCGATGCGCGGGTGCAGGAGCGCCGGATCGCCTACCACCCAGGTGTTGCGGACGCCGTGCTGGTGCAGCAATTCGGCGGTGAAATGGCCCCTGACCCCGATGTACGGAGCGCTCTCGGCCAGGTCGCGCACCAACCTCAGGCGAGCGGGTTCGATGGTCGGCGCAGCGTCGAAGGCGGGGTACTGGGCGCCGATGGCAGTGACGACGAAGCGAGTCGAGGGGCTCAACCGGCGGATCCGCGCCAGTTGCGCGGCAAACCTGATCAGGCCATCTGAGCAGGGATGGTCGCTGATGGCATTGGCCAGCGAGACAATGATGTGGTCGTGCCCGGCGATCACTTGGAGGTCGTCGGTCCGCGCCAGCCAGGCCGCCGGGCACAACGCCTGCAGGGCCTCCTCGAACACCATGTTGCCGGTATTGCCCGCAAAGGCCACACTCAGGTCGCCCGCCTGAGCCCGGTCGCGCGGCCCGGCCGTGACCGGCAGGATAGCCACCGTGCCAGCCGCCACCGCCCCAGGCTCAGGCATGGTGACCCGATCCGGTCGAGGCGACGACACGTGACCGCGGTTCGGCCAGCAGTTGGCGCACCAGGGCCAGGCGCGTGGCCACGGGAAGGTCCCCAAATCCGAAACTCAGGTAGCTGCGAGTAAGGTCGAAGCCGGGCCGTCCCTCGTGTTGGCCATGGACCAGGTAATGGGCCAGTTCGTCCTCGAAGTGGCCCAAGCGGACGGCGTCGGCCACATCGACGTGGTCGAGGGCATACTGGCGACCATCAGCCACGACCAGCGCGGCCAGTCCGACCCGATCGCCATCGACCAGGGTGTCGGTCAGCCAGGCTTCGGCGCTCATGGCCAACACCGCGTCACCGCCTGCCAGTCGACCGGCCGCCAACTGCCGCCGCAGTAACGCCACGGTGGTAACGGCCAGGTGCCGGGTCACGTCGGGCTGCATCGCGGCCAGGCGCGCCCAGGGAAGGAAACGCACCCAGGCGAGGTTGGCGGTCTGGTCCGGGTGGGCCGCGCACAGCGCCTGCCCGAACTCAGCGACCGCTTCGGCCGTGATCGGCGAACCGGACAGCTCCATCGCCCGCATGGACAGGCTCAGGTCGGCTGGCTCGCCGGTGGCCTGCCGGCGGACCAGGTAGCCGTCGGCGATCAGGCGCTCCACCGAAGCCGTGGTCCCGCTCCTGATGCGCTGCCGTGCGGCCTGGCTGGCATCAAGGTCCCTGACCAAGCGTGGCAGACCGCGGTGCGCAGCCACCTCGGCCAGTTTGCCCAGCGCCACGTCCGCGGCCAGCGGCGTGTCCAGCAACTCGAACTCGATCTCCGTGGCGTGTCGAGAATGGTAAGAGGAACGTGTCTGGCCGTGCCCCACCGCGGCCGCTTGACGGCCGCTCGCCAGCGCCAGAAGGTCGGCGAAAAGGCCGATATGGCCGTCTCGGAGCGCCCGGTCGAGTACCCGTTTGTGACCGCGCATCGGCGAAGTAGCACTGATCATGCTTGGCCGACCGACTTCGTACAGATACAGGGGCTCGGGCACTATCCGTACATCGGCGCCGCTGGCGGCCAGGGCAAAGAGCAGCTCGTGGTCTTCTTGACCGACGTTGACCAGTTCGGTGTAGCCGCCCAAGGACTCCACCGTTGACCGGCGCAGCAGGACGGTTGCCGCTCCCAGCAGGTTCATGACCGGCGACAGGCTCAGGGGCCCGCCCAACGGCAAGTAACTGACCGGGCCCTCCAGGGCCTCCGGCCGATTCACGTAATCGCCGCGCTGGCTCGCAGGCAGATAGCGGTTCATGGCCACGAGGGCGTCGGCGCCAGTGGCCTGCTGGGCCCGCACGAGCGTGGAGACCAGGGTGGGCAGCGCCAGGTCGTCATCGTCCAGGAAGAGCACGAACTCGCCGGAAGACTCCCTCAACCCGCGGTTGCGGGCCGCGCCCAGGTACGCATTGCGTTGGCGGACCAGGCGTACTCCGTGTCGCTGCAGGAACGGCTCCATGGCTGCCAACTGCTGCCGGGCTGGCTCGCTGGTGGTGCCATCGTCGACAACGACGATGTCGAGCTTGGCGTAGTCCTGCCGCAAGACCGAACCCAGAGCCTCCAGCAGCTTGGCGGGCCGCTCGAAGTGGGTGATGACCAGCGACACCCATGGCTCGGTGGCGGCCGTTGCCGGTGCGGCCGCGTCCGCTGGCTGCGCGTGGAAAGCCAGCCACTGGGCGAGCACCTCCTGCGGGCCTTCGGCCAACGCCTGGCAAAGCGCGGTGGACCCGAGCAGGCGCTCGATGGCGGCGGCGAACCCCGCCCCTCCCGGCGGGCAGGTGAACGCCTCGCGGCAACCGGATGCCAGCAGTTCGCCCGCGCCGCCGGCAGCCGAGGTCAGCACCAGGCGGTCGGCCGCGATCGCCTCAAGAACAGCGTACGGGCTGTTTTCGCGCGGCGACGGCACCACGACCAGGGCGTCGTGGGCCTGCCGCAGGTAGGCAATGGCTTCGGTGCGGGACAGGCCTGGGAGCAGCCGCACGGGCACCTCCCAGTGGGCCGCCCGCTCAAGGAGATACAGGCCCGAGAACTGCTCCTGCACCTGGCCAAAGGAGCCGAGGAAAGTGACGGTTCCACCCCGCGCCGCCAGTTGGGCCTGCAGGCGATCGACGGCGTCGCAGAAGTCAGTCACCCCTTTGCGCGCTTCGTGACGACCGTAGAAGATGAGCTCGGACACGGCCATGCCGTCGCCGGATACCGTGCCCGTGCCGGCGCTGAGCCGGAAGGCGTTCTTGATGACCCTTACCGCGGGCGCCCGCCGCCGGGGGTACCGAGCCTCGACCCAGCCGGCCAGGTAGTGACTGGGGCAAACCAAATGGTCGGCCCACTCGATGCTGCGACGCTCCATCCAGTCAGCGATCAGCTGGTTTTCATCGCTGGGCAAGGCCTCACTGACTTCGAGCGTCCAGCGCGTCGGACCGTGCAGCTGCACCACGGTGCGGGGACGCGGCGTCACCAGGCCCTGAGTTATGGCGGCCAGGAAGTGGAAGCCCAACCCGTGGTAGTCGGCGAAATGCACCCAGTCAAAGGCCGGAATACCGGTGGCGGTCAGCTCGCGGTGGACGGCCCAGCTACGCGCAGCCAGACCGGGCTGATCCGACCAGCGCGCCGGGTCCACGCAGCGGAAATGCACCCCATTCCGCGCATAGGACCCCTCCGCAGCCCGGCGCTCCTCGGGCGAGACGAGCTGGCTGTCCATGGCATAGAAGAGCCAGACGTCCAGACCGCCTTGACGCAGACCCAGTGCCAGTTCATGGAACGCCGCCCCGATACCGCCGGACGCTCCCAGGTGCGGCAGTTCGCTGGTAGCCAGCGCTACCCGCTGCCCGGGAAGGGGCATCGGCTCCGGCCCCGCGACCAGATCCATCGTTCCCGCTGACACGGCTCTACCCGACCTGCCCGGAACCGTCATCCTGCCCCCACCACCCTCTCTGCCGCCCTGCGCCACCGAATCGCCCGGAGTGCGCCGACCACATTCCGGGTCGAGATCGAGTCAGCCCTGAAGACCGTCACCGGGGACGCAATCGCCGCTAAGTACGAACTCATGTAATGCATAGGCTACGCAGCCACCTCAGTCAACGCGGCAGGAAGCGG
>CAITNQ010000151.1 GCA_903893785.1 uncultured Gemmatimonadota bacterium | reverse complement strand
GTCGCCATGCCGGTCCACGAGGGGCTCAACGCCGCCGAAGGTGCCGGCCTTGTGGGGCAACGTGTGCACCGATCTGGGCTCGGACCAGGTGCGTCCGTTGTCGGTTGACAAGGTCTCGAGGATCTGGTCCTGTTCGCCGACGCCCCGCACGATCCAGGCGGCCAGCGTCCGGTTCGGCAGGCGGACCAGGATAGGGCTCTCATCCATCAGTGCGACAATGCGCGGGGGACTCCCTGTCTTCCCGACCGCAACCAGGGGGGCCGCCGTCAGAGGCAGTGCGGCGGTCGCCGGAGCGGGGTTCTGCCTGCAGCCGGAACTGAGGAGCACTGCGCCAGCCACGGACAACGCGGCGAGAGGGACGTTCATGGTGGATGCATGTCCCGTCCCAGGCTTGGCCGGGGGCGGTGTCTCGGGATTGGGCATGGTGCCGGAGTGGGCTCCTGGCAGGTACTGTCCGGGGGTTGGGCAGGGGTGAGTGGGGCGTTGGGGTCGTGGGTCCGGGGGTTGGGCGGGGTCCCCGGGCGAGTTCGGGACGAGAGGACGGCCCCGGCGGATGTCGTGATCCGGCCGGGGCCGCGTGGGTCCTGGGGAAGGCGAGTTCAGGCGGTTGGGGATGGGGTTGTGGGGATGCTGAAGGTGAACCGCAGCCTGCCTTGAAGGCGGTGCAGGCCGATGCGCACGGGGGTGGCGGGGAGCCGGTCGGGTCCGACGCTGCGCACGAGGCGGTCCAGTTCGTCGAAGGAGCCATGGCCGATTTCGAGAACGGCCGGGGTCGGGTCGGGTCCGAGGCCGTCGAGCAGGAGCAGGAGGCGGATGCGCTCGGCGCAGGTCCAGCGGTCCCGGCAGAGGGCGCAGCGCTGGCCGTTGGCGGCGGTGTGGCCGTCGCGGGAGTGACAGACCAGGCGGCCGTCGCGGAAGCGCTTGCGCAGGGGCAGCAGGTCGGTGACCAGGCCGGCCAGTTCGGGACGGCGCTGGGGCCCGATGGCGAACTGGTCGCCGTCGAAGCCCACGAACAGGGGTCGGTCGCGCTGGAACAGCTCGCGGATCATGGCTTGGCCTCCGGGATGGCGCCAAGCACCCGGCGGGCGGCGCTGCGCACGTGGTCCAGGGCGACGGCGGGTGTGCCTTCGCGGGCGGCACGTCGGAGGGCCTCGTCGGCGAGTTTGTCGAGGCGGCGGGGCACGCCGGCGGCCAGGTCGAACAGCAGGCTGAAGGCTTCTCCGGCGATGAGGTCGCGCTGGACGCCGGCGGTCTGCAGCCGCTGGCGGAGGTAGTCGCGGGCCTGGTCGCGGGAGAGGGGTCCGACCTGGGCGTAGGCGGTGACGCGCTGGCGCAGGGGTTCGTGGAGCCGGAGGGTGAGGCGGGAGAGGAACTCCTCGGCGCCGGCCAGGATGACGGCGAAGCGGCTGCGGCCGTCCAGGCCGTCGGAGCAGGTTACCCGGACGGTCTCCAGGGTGGCGTGGGGCAGGCTCTGGGCCTCGTCGAGGACCAGCACGGGGGTGATGCCCTTCATCTCAGCGACGCGGCGGGCGAGGCGCTGGGTCATGCGGCTCTTGCCCACGCTGGGCTCCAGGTCCAGGCCGGCGCAGAGCAGCCGCAGCAGGTCGTTGGGCCCGCATTCGCTGCAGGCGACGTAGACGATCCGATGGGTGTTGGGGTTGAGCTGGCTGCAGAGGTGCCCCAGGAGGATGGTCTTGCCGCAGCCTGCCGGTCCGGTGAGCACCGCGAAGCCACGGCGGGCGACGAGGCCGGAGAGCTGTTCGAGGGCGTCCCGGCGTTGGTCGTCCAGCCAGATAGAGGCCGGGTCGGGCTGGAAGGGGTCGCGTTCGAAGCCGAACAGCTCGCGCACGGGCACGTCATGGGTGTTCACGGGGTGTTGCCTCCCTGCGGCTGGCGCAGGCGCCCGTCGTTGGCGTGCCGGTCCAGTTCGGCGGCCCGGCCGCGGAAGGCGCCCTCGAACCAGACCTCGACGCGCTTCAGCTCCAGGGGCTCGAAGCGGACCAGCACGCGCCGGCCCACCAGGCTGCCGTCGGTCTCGAAGCGGCGTGCCTGCAGGCTGAAGGTGCCGTCCTTCTTCACGGTCCGCTCGGTCTCGAAGAGGAACAGCCCTTCGGCCTCGCCGGGGTCGACGGTGCGCAGGCGGGCGGCGCCCTCGATCCAGCGGTCCTGCGGCGTCTGGCCGTGGGCGGAGTGCACGGCGCCGTTGTAGTGGGTCTCGGCCCAGGCGCGGAAGGCGCGGTTCAGCGCCTCCAGGTCCGCTGGCAGGCCGGAGAGCTCCAGGGGCTCCAGGAAGCGGGTGCGCACGGTGCGGAAGAACCGCTCGATCTTGCCCTTGGCGGCGGCGTCGCGCACGGCGGTGTGGATCACCTGCACGCCCAGGACCGCGCCGATGCGGCGGATCTGCGCGCTGGTGAACACCTGGCCGTTGTCACAGTACAGCTTTTCGGGGATGCCGCGCCGGCAGCAGGCCGCGCGCAGCACCTCCAGCCAGGCCTCCAGGGTCTGGACGTGGAAGAAGCGGCCCTCGCACAGCAGGCGGCTGTAGTCGTCCAGCACCGCCACCAGGTAGGTCGGCGCCTGGCGCTGGCGGCCGTCCCGGCCCCGGCAGGGCACGCCGGGCCCGTACATGATGTCGGCCTGCCACAGGGCCCCGGACCAGCCGGCCTCGAAGGCCCGGCGCTCGCGCTGACCGGCGCCGGGCTCGCCTCGTGCCGGGCGGGCCTGGGCGGCCCAGCGGTAGAAGGTGCTGCGGCTGGGGTGCCCATCCGGGATCAGGCCGGCGCCGCGCAGATGCCCGTAGGCTGCGGCGGTGCGCACGTCCGGGTGCTCCGCGAACAGCCCCAGGGCGGCCTCGGCCAGCTTCTCCGGGACCCCGGGGAACGTGCCGCAGTCGCGCCGCGGGGCGTCCACCAGGGCTTCGAACCCGCCCCGGCGGTAGCGGTAGAGCCACTCCTCGATGGTGCCGGCGGCGTAGCGGCGCTCTCGCCCGTCCGCCAGCGTCCAGGTCCGGGCCGACTGTTCGGCCAGGGCCTCGGCCAGGGTGCGGTCCGCCTCGGGCGAGAGCAGCGGGCTGATCACTCCGAAGCGAAAGTAGGCGCTCTGTCGGGCCTCGTCGTCCAGGGGCTGCATGGGTCCTCCGTGGGGCGGTGCCGTGGGACGCGCCGCGCCGACCCGCACCCTGCGGGCCGGACCGCGCGGGTCCTCGCGTCGTACCCTCGTGCGCCCCCCTGCTGCCCGCCTGGACGGAACTCTGGGGATCCTGGCACCTCCCCCGGCGCCCCCTCCACGCCGCCCCTGCCGGACAGGCCCGAAGCCGGGAACATCAGCCCCCGGAAAGCCTGCCGCACAGGCCGCAGAACAGGAAGAACCCCGCCAGACGACCCCGGACGGGTCGGGTTGGCCCACAGTCCCCGCCCCGCTCCGACGAGCTTCAGGGGGCCATTCTCGCGGAGCGGGGCCTGTGGACAACGCCTCCAAGGTGCCGGGCCTTCCGCCGGATGCCGGACGGCCCCGCCACCACTCATAGCCGCAGGCGGAACAGCCCCAAAGGAGGCAGATCCACACACAGGGCAGGCTGCACGCACGCCAAGACCGCCGAGCCTCCCGAGTGCCGACGCAGCG
>CAITNQ010000150.1 GCA_903893785.1 uncultured Gemmatimonadota bacterium | reverse complement strand
GGTGAGGTCATTGCCGGTCGCCATCCCGGTCGCCAGTCGCCGGAACAGATCACCGTGGCCGACCTGACGGGTGTCGGGGTCCAGGACACCGCCATTTCGCTACTGGCCTATGACCGCGCGGCAAGTCGCGGTCTGGGGGTCCAATTCGACCCGCGAGGCTGACCGACCGGCGGGGCGCCGCCGGGCATCGCCGCGAACGCCCGACCGGCTGGCGCCGGATCTTCGTTCGGCGACCGGGTCGGCGGGCCGACCCGGTCGCCGCGCTGTCAGCAGATTCGCACCTCGCACCACACCAGGGAGCCTGAACCGGCCGCGCAGGCGACAGCCACGGCGTTGGTCCCGTCCACGATCGCCCCGGCCGGCACCATGAAGGTCATCCGGGGATCGGCCATGGCCGGCAGGTCCAGTGGGGGTTCGCCGGGCGGCACCACGGCCAGGTAACGGCACGGCTGGCCGTTCACCTGCACCCGCAGATCCAGGGGGCTGGGCGCTGGCCGGCCGCGCTCGAAGCCCAAGACCACGGCGCCGATAGTGCCGGCCGGCACCGGCGCCACCCAGATGTCGAAAGCGCCGGGTGCCTCAGGGGCTACCAGGACCGGTAGCGCAGCCTGGTGGCCAGCGCCGGGCGGCGAGATCTCCGGGAAGGTGACGGCGTGGCGCCGGGGCCGCCAGGCCAACGACGTAGGCGAGCCGATCGTTTCCAGCAGGCGGATGTACCACTCCCGCCGACCCGGCTCGGCTTCGTAGTAACAATGGTTGAACAGATAGACACGGTCGGCCCCCTGCCCGAAGGCCGCACCGGCCGCTCCCGCCAACAGCTCCGGGGTGGCTTGGGCCAGGGCCGCCGCACCATGCTCGCGCGCGGCGGGATAGGCCAGGGTGTTGGTGCCGAACTGGGCTACCAGGCGCACGGCGCGTTCGCCCACTGCCTGGCGCCAGGCGCGCACCGGCATGGTGAATTCAATGCCCGTGACCCGGCCCGAGAGGACCAGCTGGTCCACCCACCCCTGGCGGGCCCAGGCCACCCCGTCCAGGCCCAAGGGCGGGCCGGCGCTCGGATGAGAAGGCACGCGCGCCCCCACCTGCACCGGGTGGCCCAGACGGACCGCGGCGGCGTCCGCCAAGCGACGCACTTCGGCAGTCAATTCGTTGAGCAGCGGCACCCCCGCCTGGGCGGCGTCCTCGGGGAAATACGGGTAGCCACGGATCCAGTCGAGTTCCAACCCGTCCAGGTCGTAGCGAGCCAGCAGCTCTGCAATCAGGGCCAGGAAGTGGTCGCGGACCTCGCGGTGGCGGTAGTCGAAGGCCCGTCCCCCGCCCACCGGGTCATGGGGGGTGATCCACCACTGCGGGTTCTGCCGCCAGAAGCTCGAGTGCCAGAAGGCGTCGGCGGTGCCCAGGAAGTGGCCGTCGTTCATTCGCACACTCAGCCACGCCTCGATGCCGCGCTGCCGGCAGCGGGACAGGAAGCACGCCAGGTGGTCCACGCCCCGCTGGCGCAGTAACCACAGGTTGTGGATCCAGAAGCGGCCCTGGCTGCCCAGAGTGAGTTCGCGGTCCATCGGGTTCTCCAACCAGCGCAGCGCGGGCTGGTGCGGTCCTCCCTCCGGGTCGTAGTCGGCGTAAATGGGTTCCCACACCTGGCTGTCAAACAGGGCCCGCTGGACGTTGGCGCAGAACAGCAGCTGCACCACCTCCGGGAAACGCGCGTAGAAATCCACCAGCGCAGTGCAGCCGGCGGCCGTCATCTCGTCTTCCGGGTGGTTGGCGTAGAAGTGCGCAATGTCTTCGTTAACGCAGATTCCGGACATCGATTCCTCCCTGGCTCAGGGTCGGGGTCGGTGGTGGCGGTCGGCTCCGGTCGCGGTAGCCGGGCTGCAGATCAGTGCGGCCCGGGCCCGAAGTCGGGAACAGCGAGCACCTCGCCGTCGCGCTGGGCGGACACGTGCGCGACCAGTCCCGGCAGGTTGTAGCGGGCGGCTGCCCACACATGGTTGGGTGGCACGCTGCCTTGGGTGCAGGCCCGGACGAAGTCGTCGACCAGGAACTGATGGGAGCCCTCATGGCCGTTGCCCAGGCCACGGAACTCCTGGGGGAGGCGCTCCACCGGGTGCACCGACGAGACCCCCAGGTAAGGGGTGGTCGACCCCGGTAGCGTCACGGCGCCGCAGGCCAGCGCTTCGTCAAGCCGTGTGCACGCAGGCGCTGTCTTGGCCACCCAGCAGGCTCCGGCGGCGTTGTGCTCGAAACCGCCCTCCGTGCCCAGCAGAGAGAAGCGCACCGTTCCGGGGTGGCCAATCCGACGGAACTCGCTGAACCGGCACATGCTGCCATCGGTGAGCCGGCCGAAGGCCGCTTCGTTGCTGAAGCGGTTGCCGTGGCGGTTCACCTCAGATCGGAACAGGCCATCGTCATGGCGGTCGACATAACCCAGGCCGCTGACCTGGGTTATCCGGGCCCCGGTGACCGAGACGATCATGCTGACGGAGTGGGTCGGGTAGGCCATGGGAGGATCACCGGCACAGGATCGCCAGTCTTCCCCGGCGCGGGTCTGGTAGACCTGGTACAGGCCGTGGTCGAAGTCGTGGTAATACTCGGCCTCGCCGTAGACAATGTGGCCGAAGTCGCCGCGCTGGTAGCGCTGACGGCAGTAGATGGCGGCCGGGTAGTAGTAGCTGGTCTCACCCAGCATGTACACGCGGCCCGTGACCTCGACGGCGCGCACCAGGGCTTCGATCTCCGCCACACTCATGCCCATGGGAACCGCCGAATACACGTGTTTGCCGGCCTCCAGGGCCTGCAGGGCCTGGGGTCCGTGCAGCCAGTTCTGGGTGAAGATGGCCACCGCATCCACGTCGGCCCGGCACAGGTCGTCCAGATTGGCATAACGGGCGGTCAGGCCGTGTTGGTCCAGGTTGGCTGCCAGTTTGTCCGGCACCAGGTCGCACAGGGCCACCTGCTCGACCTCCGGGTGGGCTTTGAACAGCGGGATGAAGGGTTGGGCGAAAGCCCCCACGCCCACAATGCCGATGCGGATGCCCATGTCTCCTCCCTGCTGCCCCTGCGCGGGGCGTCACCTGGGGCGCCGGGCCCGATGCCCGGCGCGATGGTCCGCCCTGGTGCGGGCCGGGCCAACCCGTTCACCGCAGTTCAGCTGCCAGCGCCGTGGTGCGGACCAGGCGATACACAGGCTTCCGGGGCGACCGGTGTCAAGCCACCTGGCATCGCCCGGGCGTCGGCGCTCCGGCCTCTCGTCCCGGCCCGGGCCTGCGCCGCTCGGCGATCCGGACCCGGACCCGTGCCCGGGCATGCCGCGCGCTGCCGGATGCATCTATCTTTGCCACCGGACGAACCGATCTTGGCCGGCGCTGACAACCCGGCCCTGCCCATGGCCGGCGCTGGCCATGCCCACCCAGTGAGGGAGGCCCTATGGACGGCCCACGGCGAATCGCCGCGATCTGCACCATCTACCATCCCTGCTCGCACGCCGACGCCATCGTCACCAAGTTCCTCAAGGGCATGTCGACTGACGAGGCCTGCCACGCCCCCGAGGTCGAAATTGCGGCCCTGTACATCGATCACGTGCTGGAGAACGACATCGGCTTGGAACTGGCGCGGCACCACGGGGTCCCGGTGTACCCGAGCATCCGCCGCGCGCTCCACGCGGGCACCGGCCGACTGGCCGTGGACGGCGTGCTGCTGGTGGGCGAGCACGGCGACTACCCGTGGAACGAACGCGGCCGCCATATGTACCCGCGACGCTATTTCTTCGAGCAGATTGCCGGGGTGATGGCCGAGAGCGGGCGGGTGGTGCCGGTGTTCAACGACAAACACTTCGCCTACGACTTTGCCGACGCTCGCTGGATGTGGGACCGCGCCCGTCAATTGGGCATCCCGCTGATGGCCGGTTCCTGCCTGCCGTTGGCCTGGCTGAACCCGTGGTTCATGCCCGCGCTGGGGACGCCGCTGCAGGGGGCCCTGGCGCTGGGGTACGGCGGCATCGAAGCCTATGGCTACCACACCCTGGAGACCCTGCAATGCATGGTGGAGCGCCGTCCCGGCGGCGAGAGCGGCGTGGTGGCAGTCCAGTGTCTGGAAGGCAACGAGGTGTGGGCGGCCCGGGAACGGGGCGAGTGGCCTGGTGACCTGGGCGAGGCCGCCTGGAACGCCATCGACAGTCGCCCGTCAGGCAGAATGGAAGACCTGGCGCAGCGACCGGCGGTGTTCCTCATCGAGCACGCCGATGGCCTGCGCAGTACGGCCCTGATGCTGGACGAGGGAGTGCATCAATGGTCGTACGCGGCTCGCCTCGACGACCAGATCAGGGCCACCGAGTTCTTCCTGCAGCCCGACGGGCCCGGGGCGAACTTCGGCTATCTGTGCCGCAACATCCAGCGCTTCTTCCAGACCGGCGTGGCGCCCTATCGGGCCGATCGCACCCTGCTGGCCACCGGCGTCATTGACGCCGCGATGAATTCAAGATACGAGGGTCATCGTCGTCTTGAGACGCCCTGGTTGGACCTGTCCTACGTGCCGCTAACCGAGCTGCCCGAGCGGCCTCGAGGGCCGCGTCCCTGCGGCGCCAGCCTGGCCCGCGACGCCCCCGATCTGCTGCTGCCCTGGCGGACATGAGTCCTGGCCGTAGCCCGGCATGCCGGACTACGGCCAAGCTTCTTCGCGAACGCGCCCCGGAGCGACCGCCGGCCGGGATCAGGTCGCCAACGGCGGGCCGCCTGGCACCGTGACCCGCACCCGGGACATCGGCGCCGCCTGCCGGCAGGCCGTGAACCCCGCGGTCAGGTATTCGCCCAGATGGATGGTGCCCTCCATGATACCGCCATCCACCCGGCCCGAAAACATGAAGGGCACGTTATCGGCCGTCTGCCGCGCATCACTTCGCAGGCGTACCTGGTCGCCCTCGATCTGGCCGCGGATCTCCTGGCTGGAGAAGTCGCTGCGGTGCACGCCGACGATCCAGTTGCCCTCCTGCTGCAGGTCGAACTGGTGTTGGCTGGTGCTGCTGAAGTACCTGACGGTGACCTGCCAAAGGCCGGCAAGGTCGGCGGCCGGCGGTTCCATGCCGGTCGGACGGGGCGGCCGCTGGAGCGCCAAGATGGCGTGGACCCGCGCCGCGACCACGTCTGCCTGGCCGGGCTGCATCTGGTTGGGGGCAATGGTGATGCTGGCGCGGTCGGCGCTGTCGTACCCACCGACGGCCAGGCGCGGCGGCCGGCGGGCGAAGTCCTCGGCCACTTCCTCGCCCGTGATGCGCAGGGCCTGCGGGTCCCAGCTAATGACCAGCATCGGGGCGCGGTTCGACAGGCCTGTGGGTTGCTGCACGCGGGTCGTCACGCCCTCGACTTGGGTGGCGCGTTGGGCGATGGTGTCCAGCCAGGCGCACCAGGTCTCCCATTCGGCTGCGTGGTTGCGCGTGACCCAGGCCTCGACGGCGGCCAGCATGCCGACGATCTCTTCCTTGCCGATTTTGTCGTCGCGGCCCGGACCGTGATGCGGCGAGCTGGCCTGCCACGCTGACATCAGCAGCGCCTTGCTGCCCAGCACCAGACCGGCGCACTGGGGGCCGCACAGGGCCTTGCCGCCGCTGTACGCGACGGCATCGGCGCCCTGGGTCAGGTGGACACAGGGAATGGTCAGATCCTCGGCCGCCGCGTCCACCAGTATGGGGATGCCGCGCGGGCGGGCAATGGCGGCGATCACCTCCAGCGACAGGGGCTGTCCCGGGGCCGAGCCACCGCCGGCACACAGGTAGACCATGGCGGTACGCGGGTTGATGGCCTGCTCCAACTCGGCTGCCGTGTTCACCGTGATCATCTCGACGCCGACGTTGCGCACGGCGTGGTCGTACGTATTGCGGGAGTAGGCCGGGGCGATGACCTGGGTCCTGTCGAAGCCCCGCAGGTCGGGAATGCGCACCAGCTTCTCCGGGTTGCCGCCCGTAACGCAGGCGGCAGTGACGTGTTTCAGCCCGGCGGCACAGCCGGCCGTGATCAGCCCCCACTCGGCGCCGGTGACGGCTGCCAACCGCCGGCCCACGGCCTCCGCCAGTTCGTCGTACTGGACAAAGGAGCCCGAGGCTGCCTCCATGGCCGCCAGCACCTCGGGCCGCTCCACTGAACCGCCGATGATGGTAAAGGTGCCGCGGCAGTTGATGATCGGTTCAACTCCGAGAGAGCGGTATATGTTGGCGTGGTCAGCAGAAACGCTCGCAGAATCACCCATGGCAGCAGACCTTTCGCGGGCGCGGGTAGGTTGGCAGAGGGCCTTCACCCAGTGTCGGGGAGGCCGGTCAGGAGATCAGGCGCAGCAGCCCGGCCAGGTCGGCGCGGGCGCGCCGGACCCGCCAGGCAACCGGGAGCGAAGCGCGGCCGGCGCCCATGCCGGTCAGGCAGGCCACTCCCGAACCCGCCAATGCCGCCAGGGCGGCCAGGCCGCCGGCGCCTTCGAGCAGGGGGAACCAAGCTGTCTCGGACCAGGCCGTGGCCCCCGTGGGGTCGGCCTGGCTGAGGTCAGCAAACAACGGCCCCACCGCGCCTCGGTGGCTGAGGAACGCCCAGGCGGCCAGGGCCACCAGGGCGTGCGCGCCCTCGGCCACCACGGTGATGGTCCGGGGCGCAATGCCCAGCTCAACCTCCGCCAGCCTGACGGTGGTCACGATATCGCCGGCCTGGTGCATGGCGGTGGTGCGGTTAAAGGTCGTGAACAGGTACGACTCCTCCAGCTGCTGGCGGGCCTCGTCCACCACAGCCACGCCCGTAGGGCCGAACAGCCAGGGGGCCAGGAGCCCCCAACCTGCGGCAATACGCCGCCGGTACGCCGGAGGGGGCGCGTCGGCGAAGCCCTGCCACTGGGAGGCGTCCTGCCAGTCGCCGATCAGCAGGAGGGTGCGCTCGCCGGTCTTGGGTACCACCAGCCGGCACCGCAGGCTGCTGTCTTCGGAGAACAGCCCGTAATGGATCCGGCCCATGCCCTCGCGCCTGGCGAGGACATGGTGGGGGTCCTGGGAACGGACCAGCAGATCGGCCGCTGGCGGCACCTGGAGCCCCAGTATGGCGGCCGTTTCCTCGGGCGGCGCCGGCCGGCAATGCAGCTGCCGCCAGACGCCGAGGAGTTCGGCCTCGTTGCGGACGGTCGGCGCCCCCCCGGCCGCCGGGGCGGGTGCCAGCCGCAGGCGCTCGGGCGCCGGTACTGGACGGCGCGATTCCCGTACCCGGCGGGTGCGTTGGCCGTCCTGTTGCAGCCAGCGCCGCATCCAGGTGTACACCTGTTCGCGTGATGCTTGATCGTAGTTGTGCGCTTCGTCCTGGAAGAACCCACCGAGGGCCTCTTCGCGGTCGTACAGGGCGTAGAGCTGGCGCAGGCACGGCAGCTCGCGGGTGCGCAGGTGATGCGTCCAGTCGCCGGTGCAACCGAGCAGCAGCAGAGGGCGGGGCGCGATCAGCGCGGCGTAATGCAGATTGCTGAATTCCAGGTGCAACAGCGGGGCATTCTCACAGACGCACCCCCCTTGGAAATGGCCTGACAGCATCACCGCGGGCGCGGCCACCTTGACGCGCTCGTCGACCGCGGCGAGGAAGTAGGTCTGCGTCCCGCCGCCGGACTCGCCCGTGCAGCCGACGCGCGAGGCGTCGATCTCAGGCCGCGAGCACAGGTAGTCCAAGGCCTTGATCGAGTTGTTCAGCTGCAGGCCGAACTGGCTCAAGCCGAGGGCGTTGCAGCGCCGCTTGACGGCCCCTCGCAGGAGGGTGCCGTGCTCCAGGGGCCCGGCGTCGTGGTCATACCCGATCATGGAGTAGGCGAAAGCCGCGCAGCCCATCAGCGCCTGGTTCATCGCCCGGTGCGGCACGGAATACAGGTCCAGCGGCACGGTGCGCGCCTGCATCGCGTGCCCGTGCGGGTTCAGCACCAGCGGCAGGGGGCCCGGGGCGTTCTTCGGGCGGTAGAGATTGCCGACCACGAACACCCCGGGCAGGGTCTCAATGCGCACGTTCTCCACCAGCAGCCCTTCGTGCTCGAAGACATCCTCAACCACGCCGCGGGCGGCAAAGGCAGCGGTCTGGGC
Source organism: uncultured Gemmatimonadota bacterium (assembly GCA_903893785.1). Taxonomy (GTDB): domain Bacteria; phylum Latescibacterota; class UBA2968; order UBA8231; family UBA8231; genus CAITNQ01. Next base: position 3,534 of record CAITNQ010000150.1, on the reverse strand, counting down.
GTTCAGCCCGGTGCAGCGCCACAGGTGGGCAAGGATGGCCGGGCGGGCCCGCTGCCATTGCCCGAGATCACCCCACGTGGGCAAAGGCAATACGCTCTGGTAGTGGCGCAGACGGTACAGGCGGCCATCGTCGGGCAGTGACAGGTCGGGGCTGACCATGGTGGGTCTCCTTGGTCTCAGGCGACCGCGGCGCCCATCGGGCGCTCTCTCCGGCCGCCCCGGGTTCAGCCAGGCATCGGGTAGTCGACCAGACTCGCTGTCCCCTGCAGCATGTACCCCTGGTGGCCCTGATCGCGCAGACCGGCAATGATCCGCTCGATGAAGGCACGCGGCCATCGGTGGGGGGCGCCACCGCCCTGGATGATGGGGTACGAGGGGAGGTGTTCAGGCAGGTAAAGGCGGGCTTTGGCGGTGTCCAGCAGGACGAAGTCAGCCAAGGGCACGTGCCGGTACTCGGCGTCGGGTTCGCCCAGGGCGAAGTCGGCGAGCCGTTCCGGCAAGGCCAGTGAGTCGTACCCCACCAGGCGGTATAGCAGGCGCAGCAGCGCCGACTCGCTCAGCGCCGGCCACTGCGGGCTTAGCGTGGCGTGCCAGGCCGCCAGGGTCTGCATCGGGAAGATGTCCAGGTGCGAGACCAGGGGCGAGGCGAAGTCGGAGAATCGGTCCCAACGGGTCTGGTCGTGGCCCACGAGCATGGCCAGCGAGGCGGGGTACGTATCGACGCCGAAGACGAACCCGGGCGGCGCGGCCCGGTGAACGGCCCGATGGAAGCGGGTCAGGTTACGTTCGAGCAACCGGGCCCGGAACTGGAACCAATCGGCCACCCCGGCCGCCAGGCCGGTGGCCTGCAGCACGTCGGTGGCACCCAGCCCGTCAGCACCCAGGGCCGCCAGCCGCGACGACGACAGCGCGGTCAGGCGCGTCCAGGCAGATCGCAGGTCAGCCACCATCGCCGTCAGGTCATAGCCCAGTTCGGCGGCGGCACGGTGACAGTCGCCACAGATGCACAGACCCAGCCCGCGCGGGAAACTCGTCATTGGGTAGCGCGCGTGGGTGATGTCGATCCCGTCCGCGCCGTAGTCCGCGGCCATGTGGGTGTAGACTGCCTCGTACCAGCGGTTGACCGATTCCTTGGCCGGGCAAAACATGGCTACGTCGAAGTCGTGCACGGTCCAGCCACCCCCCAGCAGCCAGACCGACAGGCCCATACGGCGCGCCAGCGCCAGCGCCGCCCGCAGTTCGCCGTCGTCGCCGCCGGCGTAGAAGTGGGGCCCGAGGGCCTGGCGCAGGTGGGACAGACGGGTGGCTGAGGGGGCCCCGTCGAGGTGCCGGCAGAGCAGGGCCTGCAGGCAGTCGTCAGAGGGCGGCTGACCATCGTAGGGCGTCGTGGCTGTGACCGCGTCCGGCAGGCGCCCGGAGAAGCCCACGATCAGCAGGTTCAGGCCGATATCTTGCTGCAGTCGCTCCAGGTACCCGGCGTGGCGGCAGATCGTCCCCGCTTCGGTGTACAGACCGACAACCCCGGGCCCGTTCATCGCAGGAGCGATGCGGCCGTCATGGCGGTCGGGATCGGCAGGCCCAGGAGCTGCAGTACGGTCGGGGCGATGTCGGCCAGCTTCCCGCGCTCTGCCAGGCGTTGGCCTTCGGCCCCGCGCCCCACCCAGATGCACTCCACGGGGAACAGGGTGTGGCTGGTCTTGGTTTTGCCCGTCTGGTAGTCGACCATCTGCTCCGAGTTGCCGTGGTCAGCCGTGATCAGGATTTGGGCGTCCAGTTCCAGCAGACGGGCGACCACCTTGCCGACGCACTCGTCGACCACTTCGATGGCCTTGCGGGCGGCGGCAAAGTCGCCGGTGTGCCCGACCATGTCGCCATTGGCGAAGTTGACCACGATGAAGGCGTAGGGATTGTCCTCCAGTCGCCGCAGCAACTCGTCGGCTACCTGGTACGCCTCCATTTCGGGGTGGCTGGCAAAGGTGGCCGGGTCGAAACGCCCCTTGATCTCCACCTGGTCTTCGCCCGCATAGGGGGTGGTGGCTTTGCCGTTGAAGAAGCTGGTGACGTGGCGGAACTTCTGCGTCTCGGCCAGGCGCAATTGTCGCCCGCCCGCCTGCGACACCACCTCGCCGAGCAGGCCGTCCATGCCCCCGCCTTCGGTCATCGGCGGCAGCAGGTACTCGGCCAGTTCATCGTAGTACCGGGTGAACGCCAGGTAGGTGACCCGCGGTCGACGGCTGCGCGTACCGGCGTAGTCGTCGTCGACAAAGGCGCGGGTCAACTGGATGGCGCGGTCCTGCCGGTAGTTGGTGTGGAACACGCAATCGCCGTCGCGGACACCGTCGTAATCGCCGACTACCAGGGGCGGGATGTACTCGTCGAACATGGGCACGCCGTCGGGTGTGAGACCCTCGCTGTAGGCGCGCTCGACGGCGTCGACAACCGAATCGCAGGCTTGCCCCCGCCCGGTCACGATGCACTCGTACGCCGTATCGGTCAGGGCCCAGTTGCGGGATCGGTCCATGGCGTAATAACGCCCCATGGCCGTCCCGATCCGACAGCGGCCCACTTCGTCCATCACGCGCTGCAGCGCCGCCAGGTATTCCTGGCAGCTGCGTGGCGGCGTGTCGCGACCATCGAGAAACGGGTGTACGACGATGTCGCCCTCCGGGACCTCCAGGCGGGCGCGGCGCATGACTTTGAAGAGATGCTCCTGGTGTGCGTGCACGCCTTCGTCCTGCAGCAGGCCGAATAGGTGCAGCCGCCCGCGGCCGGCCCGCCAGGCGGCCATCAGGCCCAGCCAACGGCCATAGGTGAACACCTCGCCACTGGCCAGACCCTCATCCAACCGTTTGAGCTCCTGCACCACGATGCGGCCGGCCCCCATGTTCAGGTGTCCGACCTCGCTGGAGCCTTGGTACCCGGGCGGCAACCCGACCGGTTCACCGGAACTGTCGAGTAGGGCCCACGGGTAGCGCGCCATGAGCGCGTCCGTATGGGGTTTGGCGGCGGCGTGGACGGCATTGCCACGTGGGTCGGGATTATGACCCCAACCGTCACGCACGATCAGGCAGACGGGTCCCATGCAGTCGTGCTCCCGGGCATAGGTGAGGGCAGATCAGCGACGCCACCGGCCGGGAACCACGGCGGTCTGGGCGAGGGCGCGGCCGAAGGTTGAGTAAGCCCCATGGTCCGGGCGGTGTCAAGGGCGCTGCGTGCGGCGCGGCGGCACCTCTTGGGCGGCCCCGACGGCCTGCCAGTGGGACCGGGCCCCCAGCCGGTACGGCGACCGGTCGGCGCACCTTGGCTCGGCGCTGCAAGGGGAGCCGGCCGCGGCGCAGCGCGCGTTGGGCCCGGCGCGTGGGGCAGGCGCGTGGGGCAGGTGGGACCGCGGCTCGGTCCGCGGTGCACTCAGGTCAAGGGCGACGTACCGGAAAACCGAGGCGCGGCCTCGGATACCTGACGCCGCCCCTGATCCGGGCCACCGGGGAGCCCTTGCGGACCCCGGGGAACCGGCCTGGCATGTGGTTTGCATGG
>CAITNQ010000149.1 GCA_903893785.1 uncultured Gemmatimonadota bacterium | reverse complement strand
GGCAGCTTGTCGCGGATCTCGATCCAGGCCGGGCGGGGCGGCTCACCCAAGACCGCGGCGGCCTCGATCAGGTCCTCACCGAGCCGGTGGGCGCAGGCGAGTTGAAAGCTCGCGTTGCGGCCCCACGCATCCATGGCCGCCCCACCATACTCGGGCGAGACGCCGACGGGTAGGGACATCCCGCGGCCCTGCCATTCGAGCATGGCCTCGTACACCCGCATGGCTCCCTGCATGAACGGGAAGGCCTGGTCGCGGAGGAACTGGCGGTCCAGCGTGTAGCGGTAGTAGCGGAACATCATCTGCCCGACCCAGGCAGTGCAACCGTGATCCACCGAACCGGTCCAGAACCCACCCATGCAGACGCAGCGGTCATCGACAGCGTGTGGCAGCATCAAGCCATCGTCAATACCGCAGAAGACCCGGGCGTTCTCGCGCAGCACCGGGATCCAGGTGTGGATCATGTCGAACAGCGGTCTGAGATGCTCAAGGCAGTTGCCATGGTAGGCAGGCCAATAACACATCTGCACGTTGATGTTGAAGTGGTAGTCGCTGGACCAGGGCGGCATCTGGTATTCCTCGATCCACGGGCCCTGCAGCGTGGCCGCAACGCCGGCCGGATGGGTCAACCCGGCGAACTTGTACATGCCGTACTCGTACAGGAATTGGAGCCGCTCGTTCGGCAGGCGCACCATCGGTACCCGGCGCCAGTACCCCTGCCACCATCGGCGCGAAGCGGTGGCCAGGGCGGCGAAGCCACGGTCCAGGGCCTCGCCGACGAGGCCCGCCGTCTGCTCACGGGCTTGGGTGCTGTCGGATCCGCACTCGGCCGCCAGGCACAGTTGCGTCCCCCGCTGCATATACCCGACACAGACCGGGGGATCCGCGGGCCGCGTCTGCACCCAACCGGTCAGCCCCGCCTCCTGGAACGGCTCGGGCGGTTCGAACGATATACTTCGCAGATGGTCACCAACGTAGCTCCAGGATGTTACGGCACGGACGGTCGGCGCCGGCAGCGCGCTGTCCCACTCCAGGCACGCAGTCGGCGCATCCATGGCGGTCACGACGCGGACTTCACCCGTCAGATCGCCGCACGAGGCCCGCACGGTAGCCATGCCGCTGCGGACGTTCAGCTGGCCGCGTTCCAGCGTCACACCGGGGCCGAAATCGAGCTCGAGGCGCCCCAGAGGCAGAACCGAGGGACGGCGCGGTTCGCCGGGCCCGGGCTGATTCTGCTCGAAGAGCACACGCAGGCCGGACTCATCGTGGGCCTCCAGCAGACGGCGGATGGCTGCGAAAGACATTCCCTCGCGCCACGGCAGACCACCGCGATGGTCCCACAGGTCGGCCCGGCCGACGGTGACACGCAAGAGACTGCCCTCGCCCCAGATCATGAGCCCGAAGGTGCCGTTGCCCTGCAACATGCCGGTATGCGTGCGCGGGAGTGGGAAAGACCAGTCATACGTGGATGCCATGGCGTGCGTGCTCCTTCGTCAGGGTACCGTCGCTGCCGTCGCGGGTGGGGATCCGTCTTCGCGGCCGCCGTCGGGGTCGATCTGGATTTCACTGGGGCGTTCGGTTCGGACACCCGCGGTGGCGCTGAGGCGGCGCGGACCGGTGCCGGCGCTCCACGGCGCTGACGCGGGCCCGCCTGCCGCGGCACGTCTTCTCGGGGCTGAGGCCGCTGCGTCGGTGAGCTGTGGGAGGGCCGCTCCCACCGCTTGTGTCGTGTCGGGCGCGCCACGCCGCCGAAGTGAACCCGGCCGGACCCCGAATGGCCGGCGACGGCGGACGGGCCGGATCGCTTCACCACAATCCCAGCCGCGCACCGGTGCTGCATGAGGCCGCTCAGACCTGGCGTCCTGCAGACCGCCGGCCCCGGCCCGAACGGCTACGGGTCCGGCTGCTCTGCGGCGATCGCATGGACTGACTCGACCCACGGCGGCGCCAACGCGAGGAGCGCAGCGGCCATCTGGCGGCTGAAGCTGTCCAAGTCAGGCGCAACCAAGGCCCGGTCAAGGAGGGCGGACACCAACCCGGCCTCGGTCACCTGCCCCACCTGTCCAGCCACCGCCGCCGGCACAGGACCGAAGCGGACCTCCAGCACGCGCAGCAGGCTGGCGCGGAGGCCACGCAATTCGCCCTCTTCACGGCCTGCTTCGCGGCCCTCCTCCCGGCCTTCTTCGCGGCCCTCCCGGCGGCCTTCGCCGACGATGACCTGGTAGACGGCTGATTCGCGCAGATCCAGCATGGTTTCCCTCCAGTTCAGCGCCGACTCGACCGCCGCCAGTGCGTGCACCAACGTGCTCAGGACCGCCAGTGCCCCCTTGGCGTCGGCCGTCTCCTGAGCCGAACAGGATTGATGGGTGATCAGCTCCTCGCTCCGCCGCAGCACCGTCGCGGCCGGCACCTCGCCCCCGTCCATCGGCGGCAGGAATGGGTACAACCCGTTCAGACCCGTCGCCACCACCGACTGCGCCGGCACCTGCCACAGGCGCACCACCCGGAAGCGGCATATGATCGCTGCCCGCGGCCCCGCACTACCCAACCGCCAACGGCCCACCGGCCGGCCACCCCGACGCAGAACCACCACCACCGGTGACCACCTTGACCGCACGATCGTAGTCCTGCGCCATCGCCGCCCGCCCACCCAGGATGAAGGTACCAGGGTCCGTACGAACCAGCAAGGCGATCCCGCGACCCGGGCCCGCGATGACGCTCAGGCCGAACGAAAGAGCCGGCAGCCGGTGACCCGCGGCGCGTCCGTCCCGAACCGGGGTCCGTCCACCCACGCAGACTGGCCGTCGAGGCACACTAGCACGGGCCACTCGGCCGACGAACGCGAATGCCGGGCATGGCCGCGGGCGGCAGGACCGTTGCGCAGCGCGGCGCCGCGACCGTCGTTGGGCGCCAGGACCGCGGGCTAGTGTCCGCGTCTGGGGCGTCACGGCAACGCGCGAATGCCAGGCAGCAGCCCAATCAGCGGCCGCGTCGCGGGCGCGGTGCAGCCGGGACCCAACCGCGCACCGCGTCGCCTTGCACGGATGGCCATGCAATCACTGTGCCGGACGCCGACGCGCTGCCCCCGCACTGCAGCCCAACAGCTTGCATCGTCGGTGCCCGACGAGGTGTCGCGACCAACCGGCATGGTATCTGGCCTTCACGGAAAATGGTCAATGTGACCAGAACCGTGTTGCGCCTGGGAAGAAGGCCGGCGAGGGGCTGATCGGCAGGCGAGATCAGGAGGAGCCAGCAATGGCTGGGCCGCTCGGGCGCGTCAGGTGGTGCGCCGCAAGACGTGGCGGCATTCGGGGCACGCCTCCCCGGGTGCGGCCAGGGCGGTACCGGGCACGGCGAATTCGGGGCAACGGACTGGCGGGACGAGGCAACGGCGAGCCGGACCTGGAGGTGCACAGAGGCCGGGCAGACAGCCGCCGCTGCATGCCACGGTTGCGCGCCATCCTGGGGTCACGGCGAACGACCCCACCCGCGGTTGGGCCAGGGCGGCTGGCAAGGGACCGCACCCTCGGCGCGCATGCGGGGCGGCCAAGGCAGCGCTGTGAACGGGGTGAGGCCGCGCCCATAGAGACGGCTGATGATCGGGCTGCCGTCGTCTTCGACGGCGGGAAGGCCGGCTGCGGCCCGGTAAGCCGACACGGAACGAGCCACCTGTCACTGGCGACAGGCGGCTCGTTGGGCGTTCAGGGAAGCATGATCGGCCGAGACAGCGTCGGCGCGGGCATCGTGGCGGCGTGTGCCCACGCCGGAGGCTGGGCGCTACGGGGAGCAGGCGCCGGGAGCGGCCGTGGCGCCCACGCTACGGATTGGCGGCGGCTAGTTCCTGAGCAAAGGCCTCGAGGCTCTCGACCGATACCGCCCGGCGGTGGTGTGACGAAAGGAGCGCCAGGTCGGTCAACCGGTCAACTTGCATCGTGATGGCCAACGGCACCGGACCGAAGCGCGTTTCCAGCACCGCCACGATGTCGTCGCGCGTGGCCTCCAGACGGCCCAGGGCACGCCCTTCCTCGACGAACGCGGCAAACACCGGCGAGTCGATCACTG
>CAITNQ010000148.1 GCA_903893785.1 uncultured Gemmatimonadota bacterium | reverse complement strand
GCCAGCGGCGCATAGGCATCGCGCCCCTCGGCCACGGGGTACAATCCGCAGGTGGCGCGCAGGGCCTGAACCCCGGCGCTGGAGAGCCCCAACCGCGCCGCTACCTCGGCCGTCGTCAAAGGTGCCCCCGGCAGCACCGCCCCAGCGGCCACGCGCGGACGTTCCACCCGCGCCAACTCGAGCCGCCAGGTGTCTCCCGGGCGGGGTGGCAGCGAGCGTACGAAGGGCGTCGAGGAGGTGCGGAACACGGACCAGGGCAACGCCAGTTCGGCGGTGTAGCCCCGGTCCGTGTCGTTGGCCAGCTGGCTCGACCACGACGCCGCCCGTTCCAGCGTGCCGTCCACCTGCACCGCCGCCTGGATGCCCGGCGGGTCCCAAGCCCGCAGGCCGATGTGCCGGTTGTCCGGGTTGTAATCCATCGCCGCCCCGGGTATGAGCGAAAACTGCTCCGACACCACGCCGCTGGGCACCAGGTCGAACGACAGGTAGGTGATCTCGTCGCTGCCCTCGTCGAGGTGGACGGTCAACCCCTCCAGATAGGTGGGGTCGTAGCCGTCGCGGCCGGCGTCGGTGACCCAGACATCGGCGTCCTCGACGGTGAAGGCCAGGTACAGGGCCCGGTCGTCCCAGAGCAGGCGGACGCGGGTCGCGCCGCGGCGACAGGGCCCGCCGGTGACGCTGTCGACCAGGGGCCCCACCTCAGCCGCGGTCTGCCATGCGGGTTCGTCCAGGCGGCCGTCCACCACCAGGGCCGGGTCGGCTGACCAGGGCACCCGCACGGTGGGCACGTCCAGGTGCACGGGTTGGCCCTGCCGCCGTGACTGCGGTTCTACCGCCACCAGCAACAGCGTGCCCAGCGCCAGGACGCCGCCGGCGGACAGGGCGCGGCGCCCGGGTTCAACCAGGCTGCCGAGCACCACCACGCTGGCCAGCATCGCTGCCACGCCTTCGCGCGGCCCGGGCCAGTGGACAGGTTTGGCGTTGTCGTACTCGCGCCAGGCAGGATACACCGGGTACGGGCCCAGCCAGCGGGCGCGGGTAGCTGGATCGAGCAGGAGCAACGGCCCGGTCAGCAGCGCCCCGAGGGCCACGCTGCGCCACACCAGGTGGAAGCTACCGGCCAGGGCTTCGCCCCGCAGCCGGGCCCGGGTGGTGGCGGCCAGGCCGCCGGCCGCCGCGCCGATGGCGTTGAGGACCACATCACCCCAGTCCAGCCAGTGCTGCGGGTCGCCGGCGTGGAGCCCCCAGTGCTGCCAGGATTCGTCGGCCACCCCCAGACCGGTGGCCAGCAGGAACGCCGCCTGGGGGTGACGACCGCGCCCCAGTGCCCGCGCCGCCAATCCGGCCACCAGGGCGTACTGGAAGAAGTGGATCAGCTCCGTGGCCAGGACCACATAACAGCGCCAGGCCAACAGGGCGACGACGCACCAGGCGGCCCAGGGCAGGGCCGCGCGCCATTGGGTCTGGCGATCGCGTCGGGCCACGCGGCGGACCAGCCAGGCCAGGCCCGCACTGGCTACCCCCACCGCGACCGCGAGCAGCAGCTGGTTGGCGCGGGCGAACCCGGCCGCGCCACCGGCTGGCACCAGGGCCCCCGGGCCGCGGGCCCAGACGAACGCCTGGTTGGCCCAACGGTCGCCCACCGGGTGACCGAAGGCCAGCGCCGCCCAGACGGCCAGCGTGAGGACGGCCGCCGCGCGGCCTAGCGTCCGCGTTGGGGTGGCGCTGCCGTCGACCGGCGGGTTGGCGTATCTTCGGCTCTCCATGAAGGCACGCACCTGGATCGGGCCTGTGGTGGTGGTCAGCGCGACCGTGGCCGCGTATGCCGGGTCGTTCGCTGGCGTTTTTGTCTTCGACGACCAGATGGCCATTGTCGGCAACGCGCGCCTGCACCGCCTGTGGCCGCCCCAGGCGGTGGTCGGGACCTCGCTGCGCCCGTTGCTGGTCTACTCGCTGGCGCTCAATTGGGCTTGGAGCGGCCTGGCGCCGTGGTCCTATCACCTGGTCAACCTGGCCATCCACGCCACCGCGGCCGTTGTCCTGGGCGGGCTGGTCCGGCGGGCGCTCCAGTTGCCCTGCCTGGCGGACCGGTGGGCGGGCGAGGCCGACCGCCTGGCCTGGGCCGCCGCGTTGCTGTGGGCCGTCCACCCACTGCAGACCGCTAGCGTAACATACATCGTCCAGCGGGGCGAGTCGCTGGCCGGGCTGTTCTACCTGCTCACGCTATATGCTTTCCTGCGTGGCGCGACCGGGCCCCGGGCCTGGCGCTGGTACGGGTTGGCCGTGGTGGCCCAGTGCGCCGGCCTGGCCACCAAGGAGACCGCCGTCACCGCACCGCTGGCCGTGTGGCTCGGCGACGCCGTGCTGATCGCCGGTTCAGCGCGCCGGGCCCTGCGGCAACGGGCCGGGTTGTACGCCGCGCTGTTCCTGCCGTTGGTGGGGGCGGCGGCCGGGTGGTGGTACCAGAACCCGGCCTTCTGGCCCGGCGCCGGGGGTGGCGTCACGCCGTGGGTCTATGCGCGCACGCAGGCCAGCGTGGTGTTCCATTATCTGCGCCTGTGTATGTGGCCGCATCGCCTGTGCCTGGACACCCCCTGGCCCCTGGCCACGACCTGGGGTCCGGCGCTGCCCGCCGCAGTAATGGTAGCCGGCCTGCTGCTGCTGCTGGCCTGGCAGCTGCGCCAGCGTCGGCCCGCGGCGCTGTTGCCGGCCCTGGCCGTCCTGGTACTGGCGCCTACCTCCAGCGTCGTGCCGCTGCCGGATCCAGTCGCCGAGCACCGCCTGTATCTGCCTTTGGCCGCACTGACGGTCGGTGCCGTGGTGGGCGTCCGGGGCCTGCTGCGTCGGCGGCCGTGGGCCGGCCCCTGGCCGGCGCGCCTGGCCGGGCTGGGGCTGGCCGCCGCCGTCGTGGCCCTGGGTTGGCAGACCTGGCAGCGCAACGCGCTGTACCACCGCGGCGCCGACCTGTGGGCCGACGTGCTGGCCCAATACCCCGCGCACCCGCGCGCGCACAACAACATCGCTGCCCATCTGGCCGAGGAAGGCGACCTGGCGCGGGCCGCCTGGCACTGGTCCGAGGCGCTGCGGTTGGACCCGGAGTACCTGGAGGCGCTGCTCAACATCGGCGCCTTCTGGGTGACCCAGGGCCAGACCGAGCAGGCCGCGGCCAGTTACCGCAAGGCCCTGCGGCTGTTCCCGGACTGCGCCCGGGCCCACCATGGACTGGGCCGCGCCCTGGCCGCCCAAGGGCGGTTGGACGAGGCCGCGGCGCCGCTGGAGCGAGCCCTGACGCTGGACCCTGAACTGGCCGTGGCGCACGCGGACCTGGGCGCCCTGCGCCTGCGCCAGGGGCGCCTGGCCGAGGCGGAGGCCGCCCTGCAGGCCGCGGTGCGGCGCGATCCGGCGCTGTGCGAGGCCGAGACCAACCTGGGCGCGGTGCGGTTGGCTCAGGGCCAGCCGGGGGCCGCCCTGCCGCATCTGGAACGGGCCCTGGCGCAGTGCCCCGGCTATGCCCCGGCGCGGTCGGCCCTGGCTCAAGCCCAAGCCGCTGTAGACAGCCGCGGGGCGGCCCCGGTCGGGCCGACAACCCCCGCCCCGCAGCCACCGCCCTGACGCCCACGGAGCCGACCCCCACCGGGCCAGCCGGGCCGTCGGCACCGGCGAGCCGATCTTGACGCCGGGTCCTGAACGGCCTTGTTTTGGCCCGCCGCCGCGCCCCGTGCCCCCGCGGCCAGGCCCGGTGCCGGCGGGCCGACGGGCTCCCGGTCCGTTCCGGGGCCGACCGGGCACCGTGCCGTGGCCGCGTTGCCGCCCCCGCCAACCCATATCGGTGCAGCCGTGTGGTGGCCCCCCACGGGGTGACCCACCCGCTGCTAGGGCTGTGCCGACCACTCCAGGAATGCCGTGTCCATGGCTGAAGCTGCTGCCCTCCGCACCGAGATACTGCTCCATATCGCCACCGTGCTGCAGGTACCGCTGCACGGCCTGGTGGCGACCGCCGACCTGCTCGATCAGGGCGGCACCGTGCCGTTCATCGCACGCTACCGCAAAGAGGTAACCGGCAACCTGGACGAGGTGCAGATCCGCGGTATCGAGGAGAAGATGGCCTACTTCCGCGACCTGGAAGACCGCCGGGTCACGGTGTTGGCGTCGATCGAGGCGCAGGGCAAACTGACTCCGGAGCTCCGGGCCCGCATCGAGGCCACCCTGGAGAAGGCCGAGTTGGAGGACCTGTATCTGCCGTACCGGCCCAAGCGCCGCACCAAGGCCACCATTGCCCGCGAGAAGGGTCTGGAACCGCTGGCCGACTATCTGTGGCAACAGCAGGCCGGGTCCCTGCCGCTGGCGGCACTGGCCGCCACCTTTGTCGACACCGACAAGGGCGTCAACTCGGTGGAAGAGGCGCTTGAAGGCGCTCGCCATATTGTCAGCGAGCGCCTCAGCGAGGACGCCGACGTGCGCAAAGCCCTGCGCCAGATGATGCTGGCCGAAGGGGTGGTGGTCAGCCGTCGGATTGCCGACGCGGCCGACGAGCACGAGCGCTTCCGCATGTACTATGACTTCCGCGAACCGGTCAACCAGATCCCGTCCCATCGCATGCTGGCCATCCGCCGCGGCGAGAACGAAGGCGTGCTGCTGTTCCTGATTGAACTGGACCCCGAGCGCGCCACCGACTACCTGAAAGCGCACGTTGTCCGCCAGGAAGGCGATTGGGTGGAGTCGCTGCTGCTGGCCGCCGGCGACGCCTGGCAGCGGTTGCTTTCGGCCTCGATCCAGACCGAGGTCCGCCTGGAACTGAAGGAGCGCTCTGACCACGAGGCGATCGCCGTCTTCCGGCAGAACCTGCAGGACCTGCTGCTGGCCCCGCCGGCCGGCCAGCTAGGCGTGTTGGGGATTGACCCGGGCGTGCGCACCGGCTGCAAGGTGGCGGTGGTCAGCGACACCGGCAAGCTGCTCGAACACGCCGTGATCTATCCCCTGCCGCCACGCCAGGACCGCGACGGGGCCCGCCGCACCCTGCGCGAGCTGATCGCCCGCCACCGGCCGCGAGCCATTGCCATTGGCAACGGCACCGGGTCGCGGGAGACCGACGCCTTTGTCCGCGAGCTCCTGCAGCAGGAGGACCTGGCCGAGGTGTTCAGCGTCATGGTTGCCGAGTCCGGCGCCTCGGTATACTCGGCCTCGGACCTGGCACGGCAGGAGTTCCCGGACCTGGACCTGACCGTGCGCGGCGCGGTGTCGATCGCCCGCCGGCTGCAGGATCCGCTGGCCGAACTGGTCAAGATCGACCCCAAGAGCATCGGCGTGGGGCAGTACCAGCACGACGTGGACCAGAAACAACTGCAGGGGTCGCTGGCCGCCGTGGTCGAGACCTGCGTCAACCGCGTGGGTGTCGACCTGAACACGGCCTCCTGGGCCCTGCTGCGCTATGTGGCGGGCGTGACCGAACGGGTGGCACAGAAGATCGTCGAGTTCCGCGATCAGCACGGTGCTTTCGTCGCCCGACAGCAGTTGCTGCAGGTGCCCGGCCTGGGGCCCAAGACGTTCGAGCAGGCGGCCGGTTTCCTGCGCATCCGCGGCGGCGACAACCCGCTGGACATGACCGCCGTGCACCCCGAATCGTACCCGGTGGTTGAGCATCTGGCCGCCAGCGCCGGCGTCAGCGTCGCGGCGCTGGTACAGGAGCCCGAACTGGTGGACCGGGTGCACGCCGACGGGCTGGCGGTGGGCCGGTACACGCTGGACGATATCCTGGCCGAACTCCGCCGGCCCGGGCGCGACCCCCGCGCCCAGTTCGTGGCGCCCAGTTTCGCCGCCGGCGTGCACGAGCTGACCGACCTGGAACCGGGCATGGCGCTGGAAGGGGTGGTGACCAACGTCACTCGCTTCGGCGCCTTTGTGGACGTGGGCGTGCACCAGGACGGCCTGGTCCACGTCAGCGAGCTGTCGCACCGCTACGTCAACGACCCCACGGGCTTCGTCAAGGTGGGCCAGATCGTCAAGGTGCAGGTGATCAGCGCGGACCCCAAGACGAAGCGCATCGCCCTGTCGATGAAGTCGCTGGCGCCGCCACCGGTCCGCGCCGCCAAGACCGACCCCAAGCCCGCCGCCGCCAACCGCCCCGCGGCCGCCGCCAGGCCCGCCCAACCCGCCGACCCACCAAGCCGGCCAACCGCGGCGCGGGCCGGACG
>CAITNQ010000147.1 GCA_903893785.1 uncultured Gemmatimonadota bacterium | reverse complement strand
GCGACTTGGCCACGGACGCGCCGGGGATCTGGATCGACGGCGCGACCATGGCCACCTCCGGCACCTGGAGCTATGCCGGCATTCCCTATGTCCTGAGCGGCAACGTAACCGTGCCCGCCGGGGTCACGCTCACCGTGGCTCCGGGAGTGGTCATCAAGGTCACCAGCTACTACGACCGCGTCTTCGTCTATGGTCGTCTGGACGCCCCGGGCACGGCCACCGCGCCGGTCACCTTCACCAGTTACCAGGACGACACCGCCGGCGACACCAACCGCGATGGCAGCGACAGCGCCCCGGCGCCCGATCAGTGGGGGGGGGTGATCTACTTCCGCGGGGCCGCGGGCAGCCTTTCCCATGCCCGGTTCGCCTACGGTGGCGGGTATTCACAGGGCATGGTCGAAGCCGACAGTGCCCGCGTCAGCCTGAGCAACTGCACCTTCCATGCCAGCAGCGAGGACGGCCTGTGCGTGCGCACAGTTACCGACCCGACGTGGGTGTCGGTGGCCAACTGCACCTTCAGCGAGAACAACGGCGACGCCATCGAGTGCAATGATGGCTCGCCTACGGTGCGCGCTTCGGCTTTTGTCGGGGGCGGCAATGCCATGCGCCTGACCGGCACCAGTTACCCGGCCTTCAGTGGTGACCTGACCACCAATGGCCCGGGCATTCGTCTCGACTCGACCACCCTGGGACGTTCGGGCACGTGGGGCTACGCGGCGATCCCCTACATCCTGAACGGCAGTGTGACCGTACCCGCCGATGTCACCCTCACGGTGGCCGCGGGAGTGGTCATCAAGGCCAACAGCTACTACAACCGCTTCTTCGTGTATGGCCGGCTGGACGCTCCGGGCACGTCCACGGCGCCAGTGGTCTTCACCAGTTACCAGGACGACACGGCCGGCGACACCAACCGCGATGGCAGCGACAGCGCGCCCGCGCCCGACGAGTGGGGGGGTGTCATCTATTTCCGCGGCGCCGCCGGCGACCTGGCCTATACCCGGTTTGCCTACGGCGGCGGGTACTCACAGGGCATGGTCGAAGCCGACAGCGCCCGCGTCAGTCTGAGCAACTGCACCTTCCACGCCAGCAACGAAGACGGGCTGTGCGTGCGCACGGTTGGCGATCCGTCCTGGGTATCGGTGGCCAACTGCACCTTCAGCGAGATTAACGGCGATGGCATCGAGTGCAACGACGGCTCGCCGACGGTGCGCGCTTCGGCCTTCGTCGGGGGCGGCAATGCCATGCGCCTGACCGGCACCAGCTACCCGGTATTCAGCGGCGACCTGCGCAGCAACGGTCCAGGCCTGTGGGTTAACGGCACCACCCTGAGTCGCTCGGGCACGTACGGCTACGCCGGCATCCCGTATGTGCTGGGCGGGACCCTCACCGTGCCGCCGGGCGTGTCCCTGTACGTGGAACCGGGGGCCATCGTCAAAGGCAGCGGGTACTACGAGCGCATCATCATCCAAGGGGCGCTGACGGCCGCCGGTACCGCGGCCCAGCCCGTGATCTTCACCTCGCTGATCGACGATGTCGGCGGCGACACCAATCGCGACAGCACCGCCAGCGCGCCCGCCGGTGACCAGTGGGGGGGGTTGGTCTACACTATCGGCTCCACCGGCACCCTGAGCCACGCTCAGTTCCGCTACGGCGGCGGGTACACGACGGGCCTGGTGGACATCGACAGCGCCCGCGTGACCATCCAGAATGCGCGCTTCCTGGCCAGCGGCGAGGAAGGACTGCGGCTCAGCAGCATCGATGGCACGAATTGCCAGGTGTCGGTGGCCAACAGCGTTTTCGAGCGCAACGCGGGCGACGCCATCGAGGGCCGCGACGCCTCGCCGGTGGTCAGCAGCTGCTCCTTCGTCGACAACGGTGAGTTCGCCCTGCAGCTGTCGGGAACCAGTTTTCCGCGCTTCGACGGTCGCCTGCGCACCACCGGCGAAGGCATTGCCTTGGAGGGCATTTACGTTCACGGCGGCACCTTCACCTACGCCGGCATCCCCTATGTGCTGCGCGGCACAGTGAACATGCCCGCCGGCGCCACGGTGACCGTGCAACCCGGGGTCATCTTCAAGGGCATGGGGTACTATGAGCGCCTGATCATCTCGGGTTCGCTGTCGGCGGTGGGGAAGCCCGACAGCGCCATCGTGTTCACCAGCTACCTCGATGACCAGGTCTACGGCGACACCAACCGCGACAGCACGGCCAGTGAGGCGGCCGCGGAACAGTGGGGTGGGGTGGTCATCACCGACGGTGGCAACGCCCGCTTCGACTACTGCCAGTTTGCCAATGGCGGCGGTTACACCG
>CAITNQ010000146.1 GCA_903893785.1 uncultured Gemmatimonadota bacterium | reverse complement strand
TCGGGGCGTGCGCGCCCGGTGGGCCCGGTGGCCAGGCTGACAAGGAGGCGCCGATGGGCATGCTGCACTTGGGACTGTTGGCCTCCCACGGGGGGACCAACATGCAGGCGATCATCGACGCCTGCCAGGCGGGCCGGCTGCAGGCTGTTCCCCGTGTCGTGATCAGCAACAACGCCGGCTCCGGCGCGCTGGAGCGCGCTCGCCAGGCGGGGATCCCGGCCGTCCACCTCAGTTCGCGCACCCACGCCGATCCGGCCGCGCTGGACAGTGCCATCCTGGCGACGCTGCAGAGCCATGGCGTTACCCTGGTGTGTCTGGCTGGCTATATGCGGCGCTTGGGGCCCCGCACGCTGGCGGCGTACCACCACCGCGTGCTCAATATCCACCCCGCACTGCTGCCTCGTTTCGGGGGACAGGGGTTCTACGGCGAGCGCGTGCACCAGGCTGTCCTGGCCGCCGGCGAGGTGGAGAGCGGCCCCACGGTGCACCTGGTTGACGGCGAGTACGACCACGGCCGCGTCCTCGCCCAGCGCCGCGTGCCGGTGCTGCCCGATGACGACGCGGCCTCCCTGGCGGCGCGGGTGTTGGTGCAGGAGCACCTGATCTACCCCGAAACGCTGCAACGCATCGCCACCGGCGAGCTGGATCTGGGCCGCGACGCCTGAGGCGGTCGGCCCGACCTGGCGGAGGCCCCGCGTCGACGGCTCGCCATTTGACGCCGCGCCGGTATGTTCTCCTGCGTACTTCACGCTCCCGCGCACGCGTGCCCGCCTGGCGCGGCTGCCTGGCCCACCGGACGGGCCGAAAGCGGCGTTGGCCATCGGTCCGCACGTGGTTGGGTCTCCTGGCCTGCGGGGCCCGCGAGAAGAAAGCATGGTCAGTCCCGAGATGGCCTGGGAGCGCGTGCTGGCGCACCTGGCGCCGCTGCCTGACGGTCGCGGTCACCTGGCCGCTGGGGCCCCGCGAGAGGAAGGCATGGCCAGTCCCGAGATGGCCTGGGAGCGCGTGCTGGCGCACTTGGCGCCGCTGCCTGACGGTCGCGGTCACCTGGCCGCTGGTGCCCGCGAGAAGAGGGCATGATCAGTCCCGAGATGGCCTGGGAGCGCGTGCTGGCGCCCTTGGCGCCGCTGCCCGCCGGTCACGGTCACCTGGCCGGTGGTGCCGGGGAGAGGAAGGCATGATCAGTCCTGAAGTGGCCTGGGAGCGCGTGCTGGCGCACTTGGCGCCGCTGCCCGCCGGTCCCGATGACTTGGACCAGTGCCTGGGGCGCTACCTGGCCGCCCCAGTGGTTGCCGACCGCGACCTGCCGGCGGCGCACCGGGCCGCGATGGATGGCTATGCGCTGCGCGCTGCCGACGTGCCGGCGGCGCCGACCTCGCTGCGCCTGGTGGGCGAGGTCCCGGCTGGCTCGCCGGCGCGACCGCCGCTGGGACCAGGCCAGTGCGTGCGCATTTTCACCGGTGCCAACGTCCCCCCCGACGCCGACACCGTGGTGATGCAGGAGGACACGACTACTCCCGATGCGGCCACCGTGGCGGTGCTCCGCGTACCGCGGTTGGGGCAGCACATTCTCAGTCGTGGCGGCCAGGCCCGCGCTGGCGGTGTTTTGCTGCCGGCTGGCAGTGTGCTGGGCCCGGGCGCCCTGGCCCTGTGCGCCACCGTCGGCGCCGGCCGACCCTGGGTGCATCGGCACCCCACTGTCAGCGTGCTCGCCACTGGGTCGGAACTGCGCGGTGTGGACGAAGCCGTGGCCGACCATCAGATCCGCGACGCCAACGGCCCCCTGCTGGTGGCCACGTTGGCCGACCACGGCCTCGCGGCAGTCACCTGCCAGCGGGTTAGCGACGAGCCGCAGGCGCTGTCGACGGCGCTGACGGATAGCCTGCAACGCTGCGACGTCACCCTGGTGTCGGGCGGGGTGTCGGTGGGGGCGTACGACCTGGTCCCCCAGATCCTGCGTCAGGCCGGCGTTACCGTGCACTACCACGGCGTGGCGATGAAGCCCGGCAAGCCTCAGCTGTTCGCCACCACCGCCTCGGGTCACAGCGTGTTCGGCCTGCCGGGCAACCCGTTGGCCGTGACCGTTGGTCTGCACGAGTTCGTGCTGCCGGCGCTCCGTCGCTTGAGCGGCTGCCCTGCCGAGGCGTGTCGGCCGGCGCTGTGGCTCCCGCTGCTGGCGCCGCTTGCCGTCGACGCGGGTCGGCGCCAGTACCTGCCCGGTCGCTGCGTGACGGCGCCCGGCGGCACGGCCGTGGCGCCCGTGGCGCACACTGGCTCCGCCGATCTGGTGGCCAGTTGCGGCGCCGACGGCACCCTGGTCATGCCGGTGGGCGTTGCCGCGCTGGCGGCCGGCGACAGGGTCGAGTTCCGTCCGTGGAGGTGGCGTTGAGCAGCCCCGCCGAACCCGGTCGCCTGTCGCTGCGCCTGTCGGTCACCGACCGCTGCCAGCTGCGCTGCCAGTATTGCATGCCGCCCGCCGGGGTCGCCTTGGGCCCGCGGCAAGAGATTCTCTCGTACGAGGAAATCTCCCTGCTGGTGGCCTGCCTGCAGCGGGAGATGGGCGTGGCCAAGGTGCGCCTGACCGGAGGCGAACCCCTGGTCCGGCCCCAGTTGGAGCGTCTGGTGGCGCGTTTGGCTGGCCTGGGCGTGCCCGAACTGACCCTGACGACCAATGGCCTGCTGTTGGCGAGCCAGGCCGCGGCGCTCAGACGGGCCGGTCTGCAGCGGGTGAACATCAGTCTCGACTCGCTGCGGCCGGCGGTGTTCCGGCAGCTGTCCGGCGGTGGTGATCTGCAGCCGGTGCTCGCCGGCATCGCCGCGGCCCACGCCCACGGGCTCACACCGGTGAAGCTCAACACCGTCGTAGTTCGCGGCGTCAACGACACCGAGGTGGCGACCCTCGTCGACTTTGGCCTCGAACATGACTGCGAGGTCCGCTTCATCGAACTGATGCCCATCGGCCCGGCCGCCGCCTGGGGGGCAGAGCGGTTGGTCGCGGCCACCGAGATCCGCGC
>CAITNQ010000145.1 GCA_903893785.1 uncultured Gemmatimonadota bacterium | reverse complement strand
GCGTCATAGGCGAACAGCGACAGGGCTGCAGGGAAGAGCCGCGCGGGGTCGTCGGCGGACAGTGGCGTGCCCAGCAGACTCCAGCCCGTGTCCAGCTGGTATTCCACATCGCCCTCCACCGCCGGATCAAAGGACTGCCCCCGCAGGGGGACCTCGATCTGGGGACGAACCGGATCGTCACTGACCAACCGCAGCCCCCCCGCGAAGTCGCCCGGCGCCACGGGCGAGAACGCGACGGTCACGCCCAGTGAGTCGCCCGGGGCCAGGCGAATGGGCAGCGGCCCTACAGACATCGCAAAGGCGCCAGGTTCGACCGTGGCCGCCGACAGGCGCAGGGTGTCGGTGCCGCTGCTGCGCAGTACGCACCGCCGGGCGATCACGCGGCTGATGGGGCAACGGCCGAAATCGAGCGAGTCCGGCGCCAGGTCCAGTTGGGGCCCGGTGGCCCAGCCTGTCAGACTGATCGACAACGACACATTGTCGGTGGCATTGGACTGGATGACCAGATCGTCCTGGGCAGCGCCAGCGCGCCGGGGACGGAAGGAGACCGACACCAGCAGGCTGTCGCCGGCGGCCACCGTGTCGCGGGCGGCGCTGGCGGCAAAGGCCCCGGAAGACAGCGACAGACCCCGGACCACTAGGGGGGCCGTACCGGGGTTGTGCAACCACAGTCGGCCGCTGGTGCCCACACCCCCAAGGCGTGCCGTGCCCAGGTTCAGCGTTGCCGAGGGGCTCCAGGCCCGGGGCGCGGTCGCCAGCGCCAGATGCGTGCCACGCCCTGCCACGAGCACCGCCTGGCCCAGCGGGTCACTGGCAACGATTGCCGTGGTAGCCAAAGCAGCCGAGTCGGCCGCCACGCCACGCACCGTCGCCAGGCGCAGGGCCAGCAACCGTCCGTCCGGCAGGATCGCGCCGTTCATCGCGGTCACCACGACCCGCGTGGCGCCCGGCCCGAGGGCTTGGTAGTATGCCTCGTGGTCGGCGCTGGCCGGCAGCACGGCCAACCGAACTCCCTGCACGGCCACCCAGGCCGGGTGCAACAGGTCGAACTGCAGGTCGCAGACCGACTGGTCAGCGCTGTGGAACACCAGCCCGAGCTCGGCGCTGGCCCCCACTGCCAACGGGCCGGGCTCGACCCACAACTCGGCCAGTGACTGCGCCTGGGCGCCAGTGACCGTGATCGCACCGAGGCCCGGCGTAACCTCAACGCGCCGCCCGGCCAGGTCGCCGGCTATCGGCGCCAGCAGCTCCAGCGAACGCACCCCATTGCCCTGGCTGCCGCTCAGCGCGAAAACCAACCGCAGCAGCTGGCCCGGACCGAAGGTGCCCCGCGTCAGGTTCGGCAGCACGATCCGGGCTCGACCGGCCGCCTGGACGCGCAACTGGGGCACGCAGCCCAGTGGCGTGGACGCGGGTCCGGCGACCGCGGCCTGCAGCTGCAGATCAGCTGCCGGGTAGCTCACCTCGAACTGCAGATCGGCCAGATCAGGGCCCGCGCCCGTCAGTTGCACCGGGACCTCGACCCGGCCCGGCGTGGCACTAACCGAGTCCAGGGTTAGGGCCCAGGTCGTGACCGCCGGCACGCGCACGTGCACAGCGCCCGCCTGCACCTGCACGGGCACGGCACCGCCGGTCAGGCCACGGACTGAATCCACGACCACCGGCACGACGCCACCGGTGGCGCCGGCGACCGTCGCCAGTTCCACAAGCAGCAACGTGCCACTGGGAAGGACGCCCTGCGCCGCGACCAGACGCAGGTCCACGCGACCCGCGGCGGGTGCGCTCGCCGACAGCGTGACCAGCGAGGAATTGGTGATCTGGGCGCTGCGCACGCGCAGGTACCGCAGTTGGCCGGCGTCGTAGCGCAGACTGACGACCAGACCCGCCAGGGCCACGCCCTGGGCGTCCAGGCCTACCGGCAGAGCCACGCTGTCAGCACCGGCAGTCACCGCCTGCCCGACCACCAGCCGCGCCTGAGCCCCTTGGAGGGAGATCTCGGCGCGGCATCCGGCCAACAGCACCGCGTTGCCCGCCGGATCGGCGGCCACCGCGCTGTCGAGGGTCACGCTGACCGCGGCGGCCGCGTTGCGGGGTTGCAGCAGTAGCCGGGCCACCCCACCCGGGACCAGGGCCACGGTATCCAGACCCGCCAGCACGACCCGACAGCGACCGTCGGCCCGCGCGAGGCTGTACAACTGCCGACTGCCGGCGGCCGGCCCGGCGGTTACCGCCACCAACCGCGCGGCGGTCGAGTCGGCGGTGATGTCGAACTGCAGATCCGACACCGGGCTAGTGCCCGGCGCCAGCAGCACCTCTACGGTCACCCCCTCGGCGGTGGCCACCGGAGGCCCCAGCGACAACGTCCCTACCTGGGCCTGGACCGGCCCGAACGACCCGGAACCGATCAATACGAAGAGCACGATCACGCCTGCTAGCGGCCAACGCTTCATGGCTGGGCCTCCCGGCTGGCCTTAGCGGCTCAGGACCATGCGACGCACCAACTGCTGCGCGCCGGCGCGCAGTTCGCACAGGTACACGCCTGAGCCCACCGCCATGCCGTTGGCGTCGCGGCCGTCCCACACCAGGGCAAACTCGCCCGGCACAGCCGTTGTCGAAGTCAGCACCCGCAGGGGCTGGCCGAGCAGATCCAGCACGCGGACCTGCAGCGGCACCCCCCGCAGGCCTTCCGGTACCGCAAAACGCAGCGTCGTCGACGGGTTGAACGGGTTGGGGTAGTTAGTCGCCAGGCTCAGGGCCTGGGGCTGGGCCCTGTTGACCGCGCCCACCCAGTCGACGGGCACGGGCTGACCGCTGAGCGAGACGCCCGACAGCGCCATGGGCGCGGCGCTGCAGTCGCCGTCCCCCACCGGCTCCAACCAGGCCACAACACCGTCCTCAAGCGGCTGCGCGCTCAAACCGGTGACCAGCAGCGAGACCTGCCCGTCCACCTGGCGCCAGTGCAGTTCCTTGCCCGCTTCGCCCAGGCTCGGGGCCGCGATTACCCGCACCGGCCCGGCCACGGCGAATTGGGCCTGCAGGTCGGACAGCCCCGTAGACCCGGTAGCCAGGGTTAACGCCTGGCGCTGATCCGGACCAGGCTCGAAACGCACCGACGCCGCCCCCGCCATCACCGTCGCCCGGGCTTCGACGCCAAGGATGAGATTGATCATCCGGCGCACATCGACAATGTTGACCCCGCCATCGTTGTTCAGGTCGGCACGCAGTGAGATAGGGGCTACGCCCAGCACCTGGTTGATCAACAGGCGCAAATCCAGGACCGTAACGGCGCCGTCCCCATCCAGATCGCCAGCCAGTGTCATGCTGGGTAGGTCGCCCGGGTAGGCCAGGTACGAGGTGAGCAGCACCTTGCGGGTGTAGTTGCCGTCGTTGCCGTCGCGGATCAGGGCTGGGATCTCGTCCAGGGCCCGCACGCCCCAGTAGTTGGCGCCAACCCCGACCGGCGTCGCGGTCGTTGCCGACCCGTCGCTGCCCAGACACAGGGCGTAGCGACCATTGCTGGACAGATCGTTGCCGCTGAGCAGCGGGTAACCGAGCGAGGCAACCGTGCTGCTGGTCTCGTTCCACCCCGGGCCGGTGCCGTTACCCGTAAACGTGGCGGCGTACGAGGCCCAGCCCACCGCAACGCCAGCACCCGAGTTGCCGCTGATCCGCGAGTTGGTGATGCTGACCGTCGGGGCCAGGTTGACGGTGCCAAAGTACCCATAGCTGCGCTCGGTGTAACAGTAGACGCCCTGGGTATTGCCGCTAATGTCGCTGGCGGTCAATTCCAACCGCGCGCCATTGGCGACGAACACCGCCGTGTAGGTGCGTGACACGCGCAGGCCACTGGCGCTCAGGCGCGCCGCCTGCTGCAGGTTGACGCCGGTGTGGCGGCCAGCCCCCTCCAGTCGCTGGCGGATGACCGTGTCGAGCAGTTGCGCCGGCTCAAGGGTCTCGCCCGTGGCCCAGTACCCGCTCTCGGTGTAGTCACGGATCTGCGAATGCGCGATCACCGGCCGGCTATTCTGGACCCGGATGCCCGTGGTCGCGTACTCCACGACCCCATAGCGCACGCTGAGCGGACGGCCCAGCGGTACGTCCATCAGCACCAGCCCGTTCCAGTCGCCGCTGGCCGGGAAACGCTGTGCCGAGGTGAAGACGATGGAGTCGGCAGCCGTCCCTTCGGCCACCAGGCCACCGCCAACCGCCAGCCGGCAACCCGACGCGAAGCGGACGACCGTCCCCGGTTCGATGGTCAGCGTGACCCCGGGACGCACGTATACACTGGACAGCACGCGCTGGGTATCGACGGCCGCCCAGGTGGTGTCCGCGGTGATCACGCCCTGAACCAGGCCACGGTCGGGCGCCACCCCGCCAGCCGTCGAAGCCAGGAACGGCACGAAGTCGACCAAGGGAGCCTGGATGTCCTCCATGTAGTCGCGGATAGAGGCGCCGACGCTGAGGGGCTGGTCCGTGCCCCAGTAGTTGCCCTGGGCGTCCACGCTGTTGGCCAGGGGTTGACCGTTGCTGCCGACAAACAGCCCATACTGGCCATTGGCCGACAGGTCACAGCGCCGCAGGACCAGGCGAGCCAGATTGGCGGCCGTCTCATTGGCAGTTGCCAGGGCCGGCGGGCTGCCGGCACCCGAGAAACTCGCCTGGTAGTTATGCCATCCCAGGGCCACGCCATAGCGGGCGTTGCCCCAGATGCGGCTGTCGGTCACCAGCAGGTTGCGGGCAGCCACCCCGGCAGTGCCGTAGTTGCCGTTGGCTCGCTCGGTGAAGGCATACAACCCGTCGTTGTTGGCCCACAGGTTGCAGTCTGCCAACTCGACATCGCAGTCATTGGCAACGAACACGCCGGTCTGCACGCGGTTGATGTTGGTGGCGGCTACCCGCACCTTGGCCCCGCTCTGGAAATTCAGGCCGGTGTGCAGCCCGGCCGTTTCGTATTTCTGCGTCACCGTCAGCCCGTCAAGCATCACGGGCCCTACCGTGGCGCCGGTGGCCAGCACCCCGCTTTCGGTAAAGTCGCGCAGTACGCAGTGGTCCAACGAGGGTTCAGCGGTGATGGAGCGTACGGGCGTACGGGCGAATTCCAGCCGGCAGTAGCTCAGTTCGGCAGCACGCTCGCCGGGGACCCCCTCGAAGACAATGCCCTGCCAATCGCCCGCGGCGGGGGCGGTCTGCAGCGAGGTGAACACAATCGAGTCGGCGGCGGTGCCCTGGGCCGCCAACTCGCCGGCAACGTGCAACCGCACGCCCGCACCAAAACGGGCGACGGTGCCGGGGGCCACCGTCAACCGTGCACCCAGACGGACGTATACATGGTAGAGCACCTGGACTGTGTCGGTGGCGGTCCAGGTGGTGTCACGGGTAATCAACCCGCCGGCATAGCCACCGGCCTGCAACGGACCGCCGGGGCTGGCCAGGAAGGGGATGAAGTCGACCATGGGCGCCTGCGCGTCGTCCCCGTGGTCATGAATCCGCGTGGTGATCAGGCGCCCCTCGGCAGTGCCCCAATAGTTGCCTTCGGCGCGGACCTCCTCGGCCAGCGGCTGCGCGTTGCTGCCCACATACAGGGCCTGGTCGCCGTTGCCGGACAGGTCGCTGCCGGTGATCACCAACGGCGCCAGCGGTATCGCGGAGGTATGGCCCGTCTGGAAGGTCGGGGGAGTGCCGCTGCCGCGGTATTCCCCCACTGAGCCCTGCCACCCAATCAGGACACCGTGGCGCAGGTTCTGGTTGATGCGGCAGTCAGACACCATCAGCAGCCGCGGCGCCACACCGGAACTGCCGAACGAACCGTACCCGGACTCGGTGAAACCGTATAGCCCGTCGTAGTTCTGCCGCAGAATGCAGCCGTTCAGCGAAACCTCCGAACGGTTGGCCACAAACACACCGACGCGGACGTTGGTGACCTGGACCGTCTGCAGGCTAACCTTGGCCGCGTTCTGGACATTGACGCCCGCCCCTTTGCCGGCCGTGTCGAAACGCTGCGTGACGGTCAGGCTGTCCAGTTGCGCCGCGCCGAAGGTCTCGCCGCTCAGCCACAGCCCACTATCGGTAAAATCCCGGATCATGGACCGCCGGATGACCGGCTCCGAAGCAATGGAGCGCACGGCCGTCTGGGCGTAGTCGATGCGGCAGTAGTCCAGCAGCGCCACCCGCTCGCGCGGCACGCTGTCGAACACCAACCCCTGCCAGTCACCCGCCGCCGGGGCGCTCTGCAGCGAGGTGAAGACAATGGAGTCCGTCACCGTCCCCTGCGCCAGCAACTCGCCGGTCACCTGCAACTTGGCCCCCATCTGGAACCGCACTACTGTGCCGGGAGCGATGGTCAACCGGGCGCCCGGGCGGACGTACACGTGGCTGAGAACCTGCTGCGTGTCGGCGGCGCTCCAAGTGGTGTCGCGGGTGATCAGACCTTCCAGGCAGCCCCGCCAGATCAGGCTACCACCCGGTGCGTCCAGCAGCGGCACGAAGTCCACCATGGGCGCCAGCGCGTCGTCGGTGTGGTCGTGGATCACCCCCGGAACCCCGCGTCCATCGGCGGCACCCCAGTAGTTGCCCTCGGCT
>CAITNQ010000144.1 GCA_903893785.1 uncultured Gemmatimonadota bacterium | reverse complement strand
GTCGTCCGGGTCGGCCAGCGGATAGGTGGTGATGCAGGGAATCTGGATGCGGAACACCGCGCGCGCCTGCTCGTCCAGTGACGAGGCTTTGGCCGAGTAGGTGCACTGGTAGCAGACCAGGCAGGGTTCGTTGGTGACCGGCGTCCTCTTCTCGACGAAATAGGGGTAGTCGAAATCGACGCGTACGGAGGTCGCCGAGAGCGCCCGCACGTAGTCGAAGATGTTCTGGCGCAGCGTGTCGGTGCCAATATAGGTGCGGTGCTGGTGCACGATCTGGACGAAGCGGTCGATCCAGCGAGCCTCGAACTCCTGCATGATGCGCGCGTTGATGGCGATCCGGGCTACGGTCGACTGCCCCTCGGGGTCACGACGGGACGCCACGCGCATGGGGAAAGGGATGTCTTGTGTACCCACATCGACGAGGAACCTGCGTTCAGCTGCCATGGTGGCCTCCTTTGCACGCCAACTGGTAAACACGCTCAGCCATGATCTGGCCGCGGGTCGCCGGGAACACCTGTACCTGCAGGCTCTCGCCCGCCGCGTCTCCGTCGCGGCCCAGCACCGGACGGACCCAGGCCGACAGCCTGGCGCTGACCCACTCGCACAAGTCGGCCTCCTCGCCAACCACGGCCACCGCTTCGGCGCCGCCGGCCGCGGCGAGCATGGCCCCCGTCTGACGCCGCAGATGGTGCAGGAAGATGTCGCGAACCGCCTGCACCTCCGGATCGTCGTCCTCGATCAGCCGACGCAGCGAGCAGGGGCGACCCAGAAGTCCCGAGAAACCTGCGTCGCGGCCCAGCAGCCGGCCGATTTCGGCAAAGGTCATGCCACTGGCGCGCAGGTGCAGCGGAATGGTCGGATCGAGGTCGCCGCAGGCCGTGGTCGAGGGCAACCCCTCGACGCCGGTGAAGCCGGCCGTGGTCTCCACCGGCTGGCCATCGACAATGGCGGCCATGCTGCTGGCTCCGTCGACGTGGACGCTGAGCAGGCGGGCGACTGCGGGGCGGTGCCGACGCCGCACCTGATCCCACGCCCACCGGTGCCACAACCCCGCGGCGCCGAAGCGTCGCAGCCCCTGCCGACGCAGCCGGGCCGGCAGCGCGTAATGAGCCGCCGGCGCCGGCAGCTGCAGGAAATACGCGGTGTCACACAGGAGGAAATGCGAGGCTGCAGGAGCCGCGTCCAGACCGGCGCGCATCGCCGCCAAGGCGAGCGCATTGGGTTCGGGCAGCAGGCCCACGGCCGCTGACAGCAGCGTCGGCAGGGGCGGGCTCAAGGGTTGGATCTCCTGGTCCACCCACTCGCCACCATGGGGCAGCAGGTAGCCCAGGGCGTCGAGGCGGCCGGCCGCCACCTGGCGAATCACCAGTTCGTGCACAGCCTCGGCGTCGCACACGCCGCTCTGGCGGACCCGCCCACCGGCGTCGACCTGCTGCCAGCGCAGCGCTGGCGTCTGGGGCTCGAACAGCAGAACCATGTGTCGCTCCTCGATGCGCTTGGCCGCCGCGCATGGCCGCCGCGAACGCGGCAGCAACCGCGGCCGCCCGTCAACCAGCCTGGGCAGCCAGCAGGCGCAGGCCGTCAAGGCAGATGACCAGCTCCTCCTGCGTGGGCACCACCAGGACGCGCACCGGCGCACCCGCCACACCGATATCGTCGATGCCTGCGCCGGTCACGGCCTGGTTGAGGGCCGGGTCCACGCGGATGCCGCACCAGGACAGTCCGCTGGCGACCCGCTCCCGCACCAGAGGATGCCGCACACCGATGTCGTCGGTGAACACCAGGGCATCCAGGCGCCCGAGGACCACGGCATAGGCGCCGACGTACCCGCGCAGGCGATGCACGTACATGTCGAAGGCCAGACAGGCCTCCGGATCGCCGGCGACCACCCGCGCCGTGATGTCGCGCAGATCACTGGAGAACGCGGACAACCCCAGTAAGCCGCTCTCGCGGTTCAGCAGATCCGTTACCGCGTCGGGATGGTACCCGTGGGCGGTCATCAGGTAGAGTGCCAACATCGGGTCCAGGTCGCCGGAACGCGTGCTCATGACCAGACCGGGAAGGGGCGAGTACCCCATGGAGGTGTCGACGGATCGGCCGGCGGCGATGGCAGCCACGCTGGAGCCGCCGGTGCCCAGATGGCAGGCGACCAGGTTGAGCTGCTCGCGAGGAACGGCTAGGTGACGCGCCGCAGCGCCTGTGACATAGGCGTAGGACAACCCATGGAAGCCGTACCGGCGGAAACCGAACCGCTGCGCCAGTCGCGGCGGGAGCGCGTACGTGCAGGCCGCTGGCGGCAGACTGGAGTGGAAGGCCGAGTCGAAGGTCACGTACTGCGGTACACCCGGATAGACGCGGCGGGCCTCGCGGATCACCTCCAGGGCGATGGGATTGTGCAGCGGGGCCAGAGCCACGCACGCCTGCAACCGGCGCATGGTGGCATCGTCAACCTGGGTGGCGGCCGTGAAGAGCGTCCCGCCGTGCACAAAGCGGTGGCCGATCCAGTCCACCTGGACGCCCTGCTCGACAATCCGCCGCAGGGCCTCAATGGCCGCCTGACCGTGGCTGGCCATGGCTACCTCGTGCCGGTGTGCCTGCCCGTGGCAGCGGAACTCGAGGAAGGACGCTTCCTGCCCGGTGACACCCACCCGATGGGCCTTGCCGGTCAGGACCGGAGTCGCCTGATCCTGGCCAGCCGTGGCAAAGACCGTGAAGCTGAGCGACGAACTCCCGCCATTGAAGACTAGGATCTGCATGTCCTCGCCCGCCTGTTGGGTGGCCCGCGCCCAGATTGGGTCAGGCCCGGATATGGGCCCGAGATGTCGCGGTGCCTGGTTCCATGCAAGGGCCGTGCCAGGGGTCGCCGCGCCGGCTCCGTAAGACGCCGATCACGGCGTGGGCGGGACGCGTTGGGGCGCGACCAGACGGGGACAGGGAGGGGTGCGGTCAGGCTGGCGGCGCCCCCGTGCGAACCGGACCCTGCAGCGGTCGGTGGGGCCGCACGGAGGCGCTGCGGCCAGGCCGGCCAGCGCCGCGGCTAAGATTCGGCGGTGTCGGCAGCGCGACACGGGTTGGCGGAATGGGCAGCGGTCGCTGACGGCACCCTGATGCGCCGTGGTAACGCGGGCCAGCGCCGCGGCTAAGGTTCGGCGGTGTCGGCAGCACTACACGGGTTGCGGTAACCCGGAGCGGTCGCTGACGGCGCCCTGATGCGCCGTGGTAACGCGGGCCAGCGCCGCGGCTCAGGCGTGGTGGTGTCGGCCGAAGGCAACCCCCAGACGGCGCATGCGGGCCCGCAGGGTGCTGGGATGCAGGCCCAGCAGGGCCGCCGCCCCGTGGGGACCCTGGACCTGACCGTGGGCGGCAGCCAGGGCCCGCCGTATGTGGGCCGCCATGGCTTGGTCCAGGCTCTCGAAGGCCGGGCCTTGGCCCGCTGCCGCCGGCGAGGCCAGGGGCATCGCGGCCGAGGCGGGCATTCCTTCGCCGAGGCCGGCGAAGTCCAGTTCGCGACCGCGACTGAGGATCATGGCCCGCTCGATCACGTTCTGCAGTTCGCGCACATTGCCGGGCCAGTCATAGGCCTGCAGTTGAGCCAGGGCTTCCGGGGCCAGGCGAGGCTGCCACGGCAACCCCATCTCGCGGCTCTTGCGTTCCAAGAACCACTGCACCAGGGCCGGAACGTCTTCACGACGCTGCCGCAGGGGCGGCAGGGCAATGGGGAACACGTTCAGCCGGAACCACAGGTCCTCGCGGAATTGCCCCTGGGTGACGGCCCGCTGTAGATCGCGATTGGTGGCGGCAACTACCCGCACGTCCACGGCCAGCGTGCGGTTGCCCCCAAGGCGCTCGAACTGCTTGTCCTGCAGGACGCGCAGCAGCTTGACCTGGGCTTCCAGGGTCAGTTCGCCAATCTCGTCGAAGAAGAGCGTACCGCCATCGGCGCGCTCGAAACGTCCGCGCTTGGCCTGGACTGCACCGGTGAAGGCGCCGCGTTCGTGGCCGAACAGCTCCGAGTCCAACAGCGAGTCGGGGATAGCGCCACACTGAACCCGCACCAGGGCACTGTCCCGACGCGGCGAGGCCAGGTGGATGGCGTTCGCAATCACCTCCTTGCCGGTGCCGGTCTCGCCCAGCAACAGCACGGGCGCGTTCATCGGGGCGACCTGCCGCACCAACTCCATCACCCGGCGCAGACCGAAGTGAGCCCCGATAACCTGGTCACCCGACAGGTGCTCCAGTTCGCGGTGCATGGCCCGGTTGTCTTCGGCCAACCGGTCACGCAGCTGCAGCGCCTCGGCGTAGCGGTGGGCGTTGCTCATGGCAATGGCGAACGGCCCTCGAACCGAGCGCAGCAGGGGCCCGTGCTCGGGTCGGAAGCGGTCGTGGCCATCGGCGGCCAGCAGCAGCGCCCCCTGATACGCCTCCTCGATATCCAGGCGCATCAGCACATAGGAGAAATCCTGCAGCCCATGCGGAGCCAGATGCCCGGCCAGGGCCCGGTAAATGGCATCGCGGCGAGGCCGGTTGACGATGCGGAGGCTCTGCTCACGGTTGACCGAGGCACCCTCGTGTCGCAGGCGCTCCATGGTGGCCATATCAAGGGCCACCAGGGGTGCAGGTTCGCTGCCCCCAGAGGCGCCGGCGCGCACCCCATGGCTGGCCATGACGTACAAGCCTTTGCGTTCGGGATCGTAGTAGAGCAGGCTGGCGACATCCAGCGGCAGATGGCGTCTGAGGTAGGCGCAGGCACGGCCCAGGGCTTCACCCAAGTCCAGGGTGCCGACCAGGCGCAGGGTCACTTCACGGAAAAACTCATCGGCCACGCTGCACCCCGTTGGCATGGGTCGAGGGACAGGAAGGCAGACCACGATATATAACAGTTTCCGTCATATTTGGCATAAAGCAAGTGTTGTATTTGGCACTCACAGATAGACGGCGACCGGGCGCCGGGGTTGACGCCGCCCGCAACAGGCCGGCGGGACCCCGCGGACCGGTGGCGCGCCTGGGCCCTGAGTGGGCGGGTGACGGGTGGTCAGCGGTGCCGACGCCCCCCCGGCGACGGCAGCAGCGGTGAATGGCACGGCGCCGACGGAGCGCCTGCCGACGGGTGGGGCTCCGGGGTCCGGATCGGCAAGGGACACACGGTACGCGGTACCGACGATCGCCCCCGACGATGGCAGCGGCGTGAACAGCGCGGCGCCGGCAGAGCGCCTGCCGACGGGTGGGGTGCCAGGGCCCGAATCAGCAGGCGACAGACGGTACGCGATCCCGAAGATCCCCCCGGCGACGGCAGCAGCGGCGAATGGCACGGCGCCGATGGAGCGCCTGCCGACGGGTGGGATTTCAGGGTCCGGACCGGCGGGTCCCAGGCGGTGGCGATGCCGACGATCCTTCTCCGGCGGCGGTTGCGCCAGCGTCACCCCACTGAGCGCTCTCGACCGGCTGGCACCCGAGGGCTCGGACGGTGGCGCCGGTGCGCAGGCCACGGCGCGACAGGTCGCGCCGCCACCCGCCGTGGGACCGGCACGGCGATTGCAGCGCCTTTGGCGCGCCATCGATCTGCCGCCGGCGTGTGGGCCACGACCGGCAGCCAACCCGAGGGACGATCCCTGGCCTGGCCAGGGACACCGGCGGGCCGGCGGCCCCCTCGTGCGGGCGCGGCCCAGGAAACCGAACCCGTCGCGGTGGCCCATGGCCTGGCTCGAAACCATCCGCGTGCTGGCCGCGCGCCACCGCGTCGACGGACTGCTGCGAGAGCTGCCGCAGCTCCTCACGCATGGCGCGGGCGTCGCCACGTCCCGGCGGATCAGGATCTACCGTCAACCCATGGTCGACTCGGAACTGCTGGTCTGCCTGTGGCGCGACGAAGCCGGTGAACCTGGCCACAGCCGCGAGGGGCTCCTGCTAGCCGAGTACCTGTCTGACTACGGCCTGGTCGACCACGCGGTGTGGGAGGAGGTGGCCGACCGGGCTCAGGCGGATCCCATGCCGCCGTGACCGCCGCGCCGGCAGGCAAGGAGGCCCTCGCGCGGAAGCCGCCTCAGCGGACCTGAGGCTACGGGTCCTGTGTAACCTGCCCGAAGCCGACCGCTGCCGCACCGAGACCCAGGTGGACGGGCTGCCCCCCATGCGCCTGTCGCACGTGGAAAAGGCGCAGGTGCGCATCGTCCACGCGGCACGCCAGCTGGAGGAGCAGGGAGAGATCACCCTCGACCGCGGCCGTACGTTCGACCCGTGGGTCTGAAGGCCTGAGGGTCAGACCGCGCCGACCCGGCGCGCAACCACTGCAAGCGTCCACACCGGGGGCTGCCGGGCTCTGCCGCGGACCCGAGCATGGGCGCGGCGATGCAGCCCGGGGTGTCGACACCTACCGGCCGACGACTGCCGGGCGCGCCAACGACAGCTCCGTCTCCCACCACGTACGCACCGAATGCGACGGCCCCAGATCGCGCTGCAGCGTACTCAGCAGCGCGGCGTGGTTGCCCAGCACCACGCCTGCGGGGGCGCCGTAGGCGTGCAGCGACTCGACGCGCTGGCACCACAGACCCTCACCGCGGTCGACGTAGAAACCGTACGTGCGGCAGGCCGCGGGACGCTGGGCGTAGATATTGCAGCAACCCGCGTCCCGATCCAGGAACGGGCAGATCACGGCCTGTGCCACCGAGTCCTCGAGGGGCAACGCCGCCAGGCAGCGCGCCACCTGTGCCCGAACGCGCCGGGGCAGTGCCCGCAGGCCAGCCGACATCAGTGCCCACTCGGCCGCAGTCACCTGAGGGGCACGCGCCAGCGCCCGGCAGCAGGCATCGCAGCCCCGCCGGCACGGCCAATCCGGGCAGGCCTCCACGCAGGCGGCACACCTCGCCTCGATCTGCGCGTAGACGCGAGCCAGAACCGCAGCGGCGGCGACCGGCGTCAGGGCGGGCTCGCCGTGGCCCGGAGGAAGGTCCTGGCCATGGTGCCTGCCACGACAGCGGGTGGCCGTCAGACCGGCTCCAGGCGGCCGCCGTCGACGAGGCGTCGGTAGTAGCAGCCCGGGCGAGCGACGCCGTCAGCGCCGCGGGTGTGGCAGGCGCCCTGGCCGCGCGGACGCACGCGGTAGAGCAGCGAGTTCTGCTCGCAGTTGACCCGGACCTCGACCAGGTCCAGGAAGTCCCCCGACGTGGCGCCTTTGACCCACAGCTCGTTGCGCGAGGTGCTCCAGAAGGCCGCCACCCGGTGCGTCAGCGCGTAGTCAAGTGCCTGCTGATTGGCGTAGGCCACAATCAGGATGTCGCCCGAATCGGCGTCCTGAACGGCGACGGGCAGCAGGGGTTGGCCGCAGGCGGCGACTTTGGCCAGTTTGCCGAAGTCGAGGGCCAAGGCTTGCCCTTCCTCGATCTGGCCGTGACTGAGCTGGGACCGATCCGTCATGGGGTCTCCTTGTCGCAGATGCGCGCCCGTTTCAGGACCGCGGCGCAGGGGCGGTTGGGGGCTCCAGGACGGCCCAGGCGGCTTCCTTGACCACTTCGGACAGCGACGGATGGGCATGGATGGTCCGCGCCAGATCCTCGGCGCTGGCGCCGAACTCCATCGCCACGGCCGCCTCGGCGATCAGATGCGACGCCTGGGGGCCGAGAATGTGCACGCCCAGCAGCCGACCCGTACGGGAATGGGCCACGACTTTGACCAGTCCGTCGATGTCGTCCATCGAGTGAGCCCGCGCGTTGGCGCGGAACGCGTACCGTCCGATGTGGACCTCGCCCTGCTCGCGAGCCGCGGCCTCGGTCAGACCCACCGACGCCAGTTCGGGGTGCGTGTAGACCACCGCGGGAATGACTCCGTAGTTCACCTGCCCGGCGTGGCCGGCCAGACGCTCCACCAGCGCCACGCCCTCAGCCTCGGCCTTGTGGGCGAGCATGGGTCCGGCGATGGCGTCGCCGACCGCGTACACGCCCGGGACCGTGGTCTGCCAGTGAGCGTCCACCTTGACCCGGCCGCGGTCGTCCCGCTCGACGCCCAACTCCTCCAGTCCCAGGTCGGCGGTATGGGCGCGTCGCCCCACGGCGACCAGGACGCGATCGCACACCTCGTCGCGCACCTGCCCCGCCACCTCCAGAGTTAGACGCGCCTGTTCGCCCTCAACCGCCACACTGCGAGCACTGGCCTGGAGTTCGATGGCCATCCCCTGTCGCTGCAGCAGCCGCCGTAGTTGCTCGGCCATCTCGCGATCGGCACCCGGGACAACCTGATCCATGAATTCCACCACCAGCACATCCGCCCCCAGGCGCCGCCACACGGAACCCAGTTCCAGACCAATGGCCCCGGCTCCGACCACCGCTAGCCGCCCGGGCACGGTCGGCAGCGACAGCGCTTCAGTGGAGCTGATCACCCGTTCGCCATCGAAGGGCAGACCCGGCAGCGAGACCGGCACGCTGCCCGTGGCGATGATCACGTGGCGGGCTTCGAGCAACCGGTCCCCTTCGGGGCCGGCGACCGCCACCTGACCCGGCGCCACCAGGCGAGCCCGACCCGTGACCAGGTCCACGCCGCGACCGCGGAACAGGGACGCGATGCCCTGGGTCATGGCGCGCACGATCTTGTCCTTGCGCGCCATCATTGCCGGCAGCTCCAGGCCTACCTGGCCCAACTGGATGCCGTGGGACGACAGTCCGCGGCAGGCCCGGGCGTACAATTCGCTCGATTCGAGCAGCGCTTTGCTGGGAATGCAGCCCACATTGAGGCACGTGCCACCCAGCGCCCGCTCCTCGATGCAGGCCACCTGCAGGCCCAGTTGGCCGGCCCGGGCCGCGGCCGTGTAGCCCCCGGGCCCGGCACCGATGACGATCACGTCGTAGGCGCTCAAGTCCCCCCCTTCAGATCTGCAGCAGCAAGCGCGACGGGTCCTCCAACAGTTGCTTGACACGCACCAAGAAGGACACGGACTGTTGACCATCGACCAGGCGATGGTCGTAGGACAGGGCCACATACATCATGGGCCGGATCTCCACGCGACCATCGACGGCCACGGGCCGCTGCTGGATGGCGTGCATGCCCAGGATGCCGCTTTGCGGGGCGTTGAGGATGGGTGTCGACAGGAGCGACCCGAAGACGCCGCCGTTGGTGATCGTGAACGTGCCGCCGCTCAGGTCATCCAGCGACAGCCGATTGTCGCGGGCGCCCTGGGCCAGGCGCTTTATCTCGGTCTCGATGCGGGCCAGCGACATGGTCTCGGCGTGCTGCAGCACCGGCACCACCAGGCCCCGGTCCGTGCTCACCGCAATGCCCAGGTTCACGTAGTCGTGGAACACCATGTCCGTGCCCTCGATGAAGGCGTTGATCGAGGGGAACTCAGCCAGGCCCTGGACCACGGCCCGGGAGAAAAAGGACATGAAGCCCAGGCCCACCCCATGCACCTCGCTGAAGCGTTCCTTGTAGCGCGTGCGCAGCGCCATCACGGCGCTCATGTCCACCTCATTGAAGGTGGTGAGCATGGCCGCCGTGTGCTGCGCGGCCACCAGGTGCTCGGCGATACGCTGGCGCAACCGCGGCATGGGCACCCGGCGCACGCCGTCGACCGCCGGGGCGCTGGCCGCCGCCGCCGGCGTCGGCAGCACCGGCGGCGATGGGCGAGCGGGTGCCGCGGGCCCGGCCTTCGGCGGCGATGGCGCCTTGGTTACCACGACCGGGGCGACGGCCGCCGGCGGGGGCGGGGCGGGCACGGCTGCGGCGGCCGGGGCTGCCACCGGGGGCGCGGCAACGTCGGCCGGCGGCACTGCGGCAGGGGTCGCTTTCGTCGCTGCCTGGCGCTGCTCCAGGTGGTTCAGCACGTCATCCGTGGTCAGGCGCCCACCTTTGCCGCTGCCAGTGATGGCCCCGGCGTCCAACCCGTGCTCGGCCAGCAGCCGACGCACCGCCGGGCCGTCATCGCCCGCGGCCGCCGGCGTCAGCGACGCGGTCACCGCCTCAGCCGGTTCATCGGGCACCACGGGTACCTCGGCAGGCGCGCCGGCGGCCGCGTCCTCGATCGAAGCCAGCACATCGCCCACTGCCAGGGTGTCGCCCACGGCGCGGCGATGTCGGATAATGCCGGCCGCGGGGGCCGGCAGGTCCACATTGGCTTTGTCCGTCTCCAGGACGCAGACAGGTTCGTCGCGCGCTACCGGTTCGCCGTCGGCTTTGAGCCACTGCAGCAACATCACTTCGGCGACTGACTCACCCATCTGGGGAATCGTTACTTCAATGGCCATGGTCTGCTCCTTGTCCGCAGCAAGCTGCGGTCCCGCCGCCAGCCGTGCCGACAGGGGTCAACGTGATACGTCGCGATGCCCGGAGGCCATCGGCACCTCCTCGCTGGCCGTGGCCAGGGCCCGCACGAGAATCTCCTGCTGCTCGCTCTGGTGCACGTGGTGCGAGCCCGTCGCCGGACTGGCGGCCTCATCGCGGCCGACATAGCCCAGGCGTCTGGCCACGGGCAGCACGTCCTCGAGCAACGGTCGGACAAAGCTCCAGGCGCCCATGTTCTGTGATTCCTCCTGGACCCAGTACACCTCCTCAAGGCGAGGATAGCGCGCCAGCAGGTCCTCCATCTCGCCCCGCGGAAATGGGTACAGCTGCTCCAGGCGCGCCAGAGCCACGTTGCGGCGCCCCGACTGCTGACGCGCCTCGGCCAGGTCGTAGTGGATCTTGCCCGAGCACAGGAGCAAGCGCGTGACCTCGTCGCCCGCCGCTGTATCGTCATCCCCCAGCACCGGACGGAAGTCGGCGTCGGTGAACTGCTCCACCGGCGAGACGCACAGCTTGTGCCGGAGCAGGCTCTTGGGCGTCATCACCACGAGGGGCTTGCGGAAGTTGCGGTGCATCTGGCGCCGGAGGACATGGAACAGCTGGGCCGGCGTGCTCGGGTAGACCACTTGGATGTTGTTCTTGGCGGCCAACTGCAGAAAGCGCTCCAGACGCGCGCTGGAGTGCTCCGGCCCCATGCCCTCGTACCCATGGGGCAGCAGCAGCACCAGACCGCACATGCGTTGCCACTTGGCCTCGCCGGCGACCAGGAACTGGTCGATGATCATCTGGGCGCCGTTGGCGAAGTCGCCGAACTGCGCCTCCCACAGCACCAGACGTCGGGGGTCGGTGGTGCTGACGCCGTACTCGAAACCCAGCACCGCCAGCTCGGAAAGCATGGTGTTGTGTACGTGGAACTCCGCCTGGTCACGCGACAGGTGGGCCAGGGGCACGTACATCTCGCCCGTCTCCACGTCGTGCCAGACCGCATGGCGATGGGCGAAAGTGCCGCGCTGACTGTCCTGGCCGGCCAGTCGCACCGACAGGCCCTCCAGCAACAGGGTGCCGAAAGCCAGCATCTCGGCGCAGCCCCAGTCAACCGGGCGCGTCCCGTCGACCATTTCGCGGCGGGCCCGCACCAGACGCTCGATGGTGCGGTGCAGGGCGAACCCCGGCGGGACCGTGGTGGCCCGGGAAACCACCTGCTCAAGCAGGCGACGATCGACCGCGGTCCGGGAGCCCCAATCCTGCCCGGCCCAGGTCAGCCCCTGCCACACGCCACCGAAAACCGGGGCCCGCGGCACCATCTGCAGACGCCGGGCAATCACCTGCGCATCGTCAAGGCGCGCGCGCACCCGGGTGCGGAGATCCTCGAAATCCTCGTCGCTGACACGCCCGTCGCCGGCCAGGCGCGACGCGTACAACCGCGCCACGGTCGGATGGGCGCCGATCTCGCGGTACATGACCGGTTGGGTCAACGTCGGGTCATCGGCCTCGTTGTGGCCATAACGGCGGTATGCCCACAGGTCGATGAACACATCGCGCCGGAAGGTCTGCCGGAAGGCGATGGCCAGGCGCGCGGCCCGCACCACGGACTCGACGTCGTCGGCATTGACGTGGAACACCGGGGCCTGCATCTGCCGCGCCACGTCGGTGGGGTACGGAGTGAAGCGAGTCTCGCTCGGAGTGGCGGTGTAACCGAGTTGGTTGTTGATGATCACGTGCACCGTGCCGCCGGTGGTATAGCCGTCCAGTTGCGACAGGTGCAGGGTCTCGGTGACGATCCCCTGGCCCGCGAAGGCAGCGTCACCGTGGATCAGCAGCGGCACCACATGGCGCCGCTCGCGGTCGCGCAGGTACGACTGCTTGGCGTATACCGACCCCTCGATCACCGGGTTCACCAGCTCCAGGTGGCTGGGGTTTGAGCTCAGCGACAGATGCACCTTGTGGCCACTCTCGGTGATCATGTCGTGCGAGTAGCCCATGTGGTACTTGACGTCGCCTTCGTTGTCCGCCCGTTCTGACTGCAGCGCGCCTTCGAACTCGCTCAGGATGACTTCGTAGGGCTTGTGCAACAGGTGGGCCAGGACATTCAGGCGCCCCCGGTGGGCCATGCCGATGACCAGCTCGATCACCCCCAGGTCAGCCCCGGCAATGACCAGGGTCTCCAGGAGCGGGATCAGCGACTCGGAGCCTTCCAGCGAAAACCGCTTCTGGCCCACGTACCGCGTGTGCAGGAACTGCTCAAACTCCTCGGCCTCCACCAGCCGCGCCAGAATGCGGCGGTCGTCCTCCTCGTCAACGGTCGGCTGGTTCAGGCCCGGCTCGATCTGGGCCTGCAGCCAGTCACGCTGGGCCTTGTCGGCGATGGACAGGTACTCGACCGCCAGCGAACCGCAGTAGGTGGTCTGCAGCGCCGCCAGCAGGCCGCGCAGGGTACCATCGGTGGGGCCAAGGAAACCGCCGGTCCCGACCATGCGATCCAGGTCCGCATCGTCCAGTCCGTATTCACTCAGCTCCAGCAGGGGCAAGTGGTCGGTGTGATGACCCAGCGGGTCGAGGCGGGCCACAAAGTGGCCGAGTTGCCTATAGGCCTGCACCAGGCCGTGGACGCCTTTGTCCGGCGGGATGGCCGAGGCCCCGCCACCGGCCGCGCCGGCCTCAGCCCGACGGCTGCCGAAATCGAAACCGCGGAAGAAGGCCACCCACTGGGCGTCCAGCGATTCGGGACGCGTGCGGTACTGCTCGTAGAGCTCGTCGATGTACTCGGCGCTGGCAGTGTGCGGGTCAAAGGGCATGCGGTACCTGCTGGCTGCACCGGGGTGATCGCCGCACGGGTTCAGAACGGGCCCTGAATCCGGGGCTGAGGCCCGTGGCGACTGCCGGCAGATGGCCGCCGACCCAGCCACGGAACGGTGAGCTAAGATACGTACGGCCCCAGGCGGGGCAAAGACAGCACGGTCGCGCCGGGCGCCGCTTGAGCCGGTGTCAACCCACCGCTACATTTTCGCCGTGAACGCTCCTCCCTCCATCCTGGCAGGCCGTCATGCTGACCGTGTATCAGGGTTCCGCTGCGTTGTCCGCGTTCCGTCTCCATCCGCTGGCGGAACGGTGTCGCGCCGCAGTGCCATCGGTGGCGTCCCTGCAGACAGCCCACTTCTACGCCCTGCACGCCAACCGGCCGCTGAACGCCGCCGAAGAGGAGCGCGTGGCCGCGCTGTTGGCCGCCGAGGGTCCCCTGCCCGCAACCAACCCGCTGCGCGTGATGGTGAGCCCGCGTCCGGGGACCCTCTCGCCCTGGTCCAGCAAGGCCACCGAGATCCTGCACCACTGCGGCCTCAGCGCCGTCACGCGCGTTGAGCGGGGCGTCTGCTTCCAGTTCGCCGGTGCCGGCCTGCGGCGCCAGGACCTGCAGCCGCTGCTTCCCTGGCTCTACGACCGCATGACCGAAGCCGTGATCGACGATCCGGCCGTGCTGTTCCAGGAAGTAGCTCCCCGGGCGCTGGGCCGGATTCCCCTGCGCCAGGCCGGCCAGGCCGCCCTTGAGCGAGCCAACGGCGACCTGGGTCTGGCCCTGTCGGCCGACGAGATGACGTACTTCGCCCGGGCTTTCGCCGAACTCGACCGCGACCCGACCGATGTCGAGTTAATGATGTTCGCGGTGGTGAATTCCGAGCACTGCCGCCACAAGATCTTCAACGCCAGCTGGGTGGTCGACGGCCAAGAACAGCGCCACAGCCTGTTCGACATGATCCGCGCTACCCACGCCGCACATCCGGAAGGCTGCGTCAAGGCGTACGAGGACAATGCCGGCATCATCGCCGGCTTCCGCTCCGCGGTTTTCCGGCCCACCGGGCCGGAGCACCAGTATGAGAGCCGCGACCAACGGGTCCATGTGCTGATCAAAGTCGAGACCCACAACCACCCGACGGCCATCTCTCCCTACCCGGGAGCGGCCACCGGCGTCGGGGGTGAGATCCGCGATGAGGGCGCGGCCGGCATTGGAGGCCAGTCCCAGGCGGGCCTGGCGGCATTCTACACCTCGCACCTGCGGTTGCCTGGCCTGCCGCAGCCCTGGGAGCGGGATTTCGCCGAGTTCCCGAGCCGACTGGCCACCCCGCTGGCGATCATGACCGAGGGCCCGTTGGGCGGCGCCGGTTTCGGCAATGAGTTCGGCCGCCCCAACCTGTGCGGCCTGTTCCGCACTCTTGAGGAAGTGGTCGAGGGGCGCTACCGCGGTTACCACAAACCCATCATGGTGGCCGGCGGCGTGGGGCTGATCGACGCCGAGCACGTCGAGAAACGCGTGCCACGGCCAGGCGACCGCGTCGTCCAGATCGGCGGACCCGCCCTGCTGATCGGCCTGGGTGGCGGGACCGCTTCGAGCATGGAAGCCGGCACCAGCCATGAAGACCTGGACTATGCCTCCGTGCAGCGCGACAACCCGGAGATGCAGCGCCGCTGCCAGGAGCTGATCAACCGGTGTGTCGAGCTGGGAACGGCCAACCCGATCGTCGCCATCCACGACCTGGGAGCGGGTGGCCTGTCCAACGGCTGCCCCGAGTTGGTGCGCGAAGTGGGCGCGCGGTTCGAACTGCGGGCCATCCACAGCGCGGACATGGGCATGAGCCCGATGCAGCTGTGGTGCAACGAAGCCCAGGAACGCTACGTGCTCATCGTCGGCCACGAGGATCTACCGACCTTTGCCGCGCTGGCAGAACGCGAACGCTGCCTGTACGCGGTCATCGGCGAGGTCACCGGCGACGGCCATCTGACGGTTCACGACGATCTCTTCGGCAACAACCCAATCGACAATCTGGACCTGGGTGTCCTGCTGGGGCGGCCGCCGCGCCTCCGCCGTGACGTGACCCGACGCCGCCCCAACCCACCCCCGCTAGATCTGCGAGGTGTCTCGGTAGCCGAGGCCACGGCCCGGGTGTTGCGCTTCCCCGCCGTGGCCGCGAAGACCTTCCTGATCACCATCGCCGACCGTACGGTCACCGGTCTGGTGGCGCGCGACCAGATGGTCGGCCCGTACCAGGTGCCGATCAGCGACGTGGCCGTGACCGCCCACTCGTTCACCGGCCATCGAGGCTCGGCCATGGCCATGGGGGAACGGCCTCCGGTGGCGCTGATCGACGCGCCAACTTCGGGTCGCTTGGCGGTGGCCGAGGCCCTGACCAACATTGCCGCAGCGGCCATTGGCCCCATCGGCCGCGTCAAACTGTCGGCCAACTGGATGTGTGCCTGTGGCGAAGAGGGCGAGGACGCGGCGCTGTTCGACACCGTCAGCGCCGTGGGACTGGAGTTCTGCCCCGCCGTAGGCGTCGCCATCCCGGTCGGCAAGGACAGTCTGTCGATGCGCGCTGTCTGGCAGGACAGCGCCGGGACGACACAGCGTATCGTGGCGCCACTGAGCCTGGTGGTGTCGGCATTCGCGCCGGTGGAGGACGTGGGCCTGACCGTCACCCCGGACCTCAAACCCGAACTGCACAGCCGCCTGCTGCTGGTTGACCTGGGCCGAGGCCGCCATCGGCTGGGGGGTTCGTGCCTGGCGCAGGTGTACAGCCAGATCGGCGACCAACCCCCGGACGTCGAAGCCGCCGACGTGCGGGCGCTGTTCGGCGCGGTGCAGGACCTGGTGGCCGCCGGGCTGCTGCTGGCCTACCACGACCGGTCCGACGGCGGCCTGCTGGTCACGCTGGCCGAAATGGCCATCGGCGGCCACTGCGGCCTGACCTTCGACTTGGGCGAGTTCGACAGTGACAGCCTCGCCGTGCTGTTTGCCGAGGAGATCGGCGCCGTGCTGCAGGTGCGCGGCGAGGACGAAACCGCGGTGCGGGCCATCCTGGCAGGCCACGGGCTGGAGGCCATGGTCTACTCATTGGGTGCCCCCACCGCCACCGGCCGCGTCCGCTGCCTGCGCGAGGGGCAGGAGCTGCTGGACCTGCCGGTGACCGCCCTGCACGGGGCTTGGGCCGAACTGACCTACCGCATGCAGGCGCAACGCGACAACCCGGCCTGCGCCCGGCAGGAGTACGAATCAACGGCCGACGACGAAGATCCGGGGATGACCTTCCGGGTGATGCACGCGGTGCGCCCCTCGACCACCGGACTGCCGCGCCCCCGCGTCGCGATCCTGCGCGAGCAGGGCATCAACGGCCAGGTGGAGATGGCCGCGGCGTTCGCCGCTGCCGGCTGCGACGCCGTGGACGTAACCATGACCGACCTGCTGTCGGGCCGGGTGACGCTGGAGCGATTCCGGGGTCTGGTGGCCTGCGGCGGCTTCAGCTACGGCGACGTGCTCGGCGCGGGCGCGGGCTGGGCCGGGACCATCCTGTACAACGACTCCCTCCGGGAAGCTTTCGCCGCCTTCTTCACCCGCCCGGACACCTTCAGCCTGGGCGTCTGCAACGGCTGCCAGATGCTGTCGCACCTGAAGGCGCTGATCCCCGGCGCCGCGGCCTGGCCTCGTTTCCGCCGCAATCTGTCGGAGCGCTTTGAGGCCCGCTATGTGACCGTCGAGGTGCTGGACAGCCCCTCCATCCTGCTGCGCGACATGGCGGGTTCGCAACTGCCCATCCCCTGCGCCCACGGCGAGGGCCGGGTGGAGTTTGGCGACGCCGACGATGCCGCCCGCCTGGAGGCCGGTCAGCAGTTGTGCCTGCGCTACGTCGACCACCGGGGCCGCCCCACCGAGCGCTACCCGCTGAACCCCAACGGCAGTCCCGGTGGCCTGACCGGGGTGTGCAGCACCGACGGTCGCGCCACCATTGTCATGCCCCACCCGGAGCGAGTGTTCCGCAACCTGCAGCTTTCCTGGCGACCGGCTGACTGGCGCGGCGAAGCCAGCCCTTGGCTGCGAATGTTCCAGAACGCGGCCGACTGGGCTCGTCGGGCGTAGACGCCAGCGCCGCGCCCGGGCTCAGGATGGCGCGGCGCTGACCGGGTCCGATCCGTGCCGCGCCATCGGGTTAACCGGTGGTCGCCCCGGTGGCGCGCCTGACAGACTGCTCTGCCGTGCCCGCACAGCCCGCACCGGCAGGCGGCACGGCGCGGCAGCCTGGTAACCCGGCCGCAGGGCTGGGTCGATCGCTATCGGCCGGCCGCCATACCGTTGCCCCGGCGGAAGAGCATCCCTGCGGTCGGGCCATCCGCCGGCCGTCATGCCGTTGCCCCGCCGACGGGTTACCCTGCCGGTCGGGCCATCCACCGGCCGTCATGCCGTTGCCCCGCCGACGGGTTACCCTGCCGGTCGTCGCGCCCGGGCGCTGGGCCAGGCCGGCTGGCCGTGCCGGCCATGGCCGAAGGCGACGCCCAACTGCCAAACGCCATGGCGCTTTTGCCAACAACATTGGCAGTCAGTCCCAACCCCGCGTCCCGTGGGCGGCGCGCCGGCGTGCTGTCACGCACGGGCCAGGCCCGCGGCTCGGTTCAGTCAGTCAAGGCTGCCAGCAGTGACTGGGCAATGACCAGGTGGCCAGTGGGATTGGGGTGCACGGGCTCCGGGCAGAAGGTGTCGGCGTCGCGGTATTTCAGCTGCTCTTGAAACACCTCGTGCAGCCGGACCAGCCGGGTGCCGTAGGCGACGCTGAGGCGCTCGACCGTCTGGATATAGGCCGGGATCAGCTCGAGCACCTGACTGCGAAAGGTCTGTCCGCTGCGGTCGGTGGAGATGTAGAACGGCGTCAGCAGGACCACCGGGCAGCCCAGTTCGGTCCGCGTCCAGGCCAAAATCCGGTCGTACACCTCAGCGAAGCGCTCGGGCGACACGGAGTCCGGAGCGCCGCCCAGGTGCGAGTGCAGATCGTTGATGCCGATCTTGATCGACAGCCGGTCGGGGCGGTGGTAGATCACGTCGTCCTGCCACCGATGCAGGAGATCCGTGACCCGGTTCCCGCTGATCCCCTTGTTAAAGTAACTGACACGCAAAGATGGCTTTGCGGCGGTCACCAGGTCGGTGAACCAGCGCACATAGCCACCGCCCAGCGGCGCCTCGGCGCCGCGGCGGCCACAGTCAGTGATACTGTCGCCGATGAACAGCATCCGGTCCCCGTCACGCATCCATAACTCGCCCATGGCGTCTCCTCTCTCGGTCTACCCGCGGTCCGCCCTACGGCGGCCCCGCCGGGCGCCAAGATAGCCGGCGGCCTGCACCGGGTCCAGCCCGGCCTGCACCGGGTCCAGCGCCGCCTACCGGCACCCAGGGACGGCCAGCGCTGCCGACTGCGGCCCCCGGGCTGCGGCAGCGCGCAGGCCCGGCCCGGGCGGCGCACTGGCGGGCAGGGCATGCGCCGGGCCGAACCGAGCAGGCCACAAATGGGCCAGGTACGCCCGTCTGCAGGGCGGGCCCAGCCCCGTCCCGGGGCCACTGAGGTCGAACCCATGCCGGCCGATGCGGTCGGCCTCCGCCACCTGACTAGCTGTGTCGTAACGGTGACGGCCTGAGTAGTCCACTACCCATCGCCCTGCGCCTCCCCCTTGGGATCTGGCCGGCAGGGGTCACGGCACGTTTATTGCA
Source organism: uncultured Gemmatimonadota bacterium (assembly GCA_903893785.1). Lineage (GTDB taxonomy): Bacteria > Latescibacterota > UBA2968 > UBA8231 > UBA8231 > CAITNQ01. The sequence goes on along the minus strand of CAITNQ010000144.1, from coordinate 20,398 downwards.
TCGGCACGATGCAGCCGCGGATCGCCATTGCGTCAAGGACAGGACACGGGTCGAGGAGCACCATGAAGAGAGCCCTGATCATTCTACTCGTTGTTGCCCTGGTCGCCGGGGCCGGCGTGGCCGGCTACCTCTACCTGCGGACCGATGCCACCAACCAGGGCCCCAAGACCGTCGTAGTCACCACCGGCACCCTGGTGGAGAAGGCCCTGGCCGTAGGCGCCATCACACCCCGGCACCAGGTGGCTGTCAAGGCCAAGATCGCCGGCACCGTGGCCCGCATCTTTGTCGAGGAAGGCGACTCGGTCAGCGTCGGCGATCGCCTGCTGGAGGTGCGGCCCGACCCGACGCCCGTGGAGTATGCCCAGGCCAAGCGCACGCTGGAAATGCGCTCCCTCACCGAGACACAGCGGCACGCCGACCTGCGTCGCCTCCAGGGCCTGCTGGATCGTGGCCTGGCGCCCCAAGCTGACGTGGACCGGGCCCGGGAGGCCGCCGCCCAGGCCACGCTGCAGCGGCAGATGGCCGAGGAGGAGCTGGCCATCCTCGACCGGGGCCGCGCCGTGGTGGCCGGCCGCACGGTGGAGAACATCATCCTCAGCCCGGTGGCCGGTCGCGTGCTCGACATCGCCGTCGATGTCGGCGGCCCCGTGGTGCCCCTCACTTCGTACCAGCCGGGCACCGAGTTGATGCAGTTGGCCGACATGGCCGAGTTGCGCTTCCGCGGCACGGTGGACGAAATCGACGTGGGCAAGATCCGACCCGGTATGGGCGCACAGCTGAAGGTAGGCGCTTTTCCGGACAGCCATGTGACCGGTGTGCTGGAGCGCATCGCCCTCAAGTCGACCCAACGCGACAACGCCACAGTGTTCGAGGTCGACATCGAGAAACTGCAGGTGCCGACGGGTCTGGCCCTGCGCGCCGGGTACTCGGCCAATGCCGATATCATCGTGCGCCGCGCCGAAGGGGTACCGGTGCTGCCCGAGCGAGCCCTGGTCTTCCGGGGCGATACCACCTTCGTTCGCCTGCCGCCCCGCCAGCCCAAAGGGGACGCCATCGAACGGCAGGTACAGACCGGCATGTCGGACGGCATCCAGGTCGAGGTTCTGGGAGGCGTGTCCCTGGGCGACACGGTGCTCGACAAGGAGACACGGGAGATCAAGTAGATGTACGCCTGGGACCTGATCGAGCAGTTCCTGCGCGACATGCGCGCGCGGAAGCTGCGCACGGCGCTGGCGCTGTTCGGCATTGCCTGGGGCACCATCTCAGTGGTGCTGCTGCTGGCGATCAGCGATGCCTTCCGGGCCACCTCCAGCAAAGCCATGCACGGCATGGGGGAGGGGTTGGTGATTGTCTGGACCAGCCGGACGACCAAGCCCTTCGCCGGTATGCAGGCCGGCAGGGCCGTGGAGATGAAAGCCAGCGATGTCATCGCCATGGCGGCGGCGGTACCCGAAATCGACCGGGCCTCGCCGGAGCTGACCGCCTGGGGGCTCACGCTGGCCAACGGCAGCCACCGGGTCAAGGCCGCCGTGTCGGGCGTCCATCCAGACTACGAAATCATGCGTAATATGGTACCCGAACCGGGCGGTCGGTTTATCAATGACCGCGACGTGGCTGAGCGCCGACGCTGCATCTTCATTGGCAATTCCCTGCGTGAGAAACTCTTTGGCACCGCCAGCGGTATCGGGTCCACGGTCCTGGTCGACGGTCGCCCATTCGTGGTCATCGGCACGCTGAAAGCCAAGGTGCAGTCCTCCAACTACTCCGGCCCCGACGCGGACCGGGCCCAGATACCCTATACCACCTTCATCTCGACCTGGGGCGACCGCGATGTGAGCAATGTGCTGCTGACGCCGACCCTCAAGGGCGATGCCGAACCGATGAAGAAGGCGGTGTACCAGTACCTGGGCCGTCGCTTTCGCTTTGATCCGACCGACGAGGGCACGCTGTCGATCTGGGACACGGTGGAGATGGACCGCTTCACCACCTGGTTCTTCTGGGGCATGAAAGCCCTGTTCGGCATGGGCGGTCTGCTGACCCTGGGGGCCGGTGGCATCGGCGTCGCCAACGTCATGTTCCTGATTGTGCGCGAACGCACGCGGGAGATCGGCGTCCGCATCGCCGTTGGCGCCCGGGACGGGCACATCATGGCACAGGTCATGCTCGAAGCCGGGGTAATCGTGGCGCTGGGCGGACTGCTCGGTTTGTCCTTCTCCGGGCTGGTAATCCTGGGTGTACACCTGCTGCCCATGCCGGAGTGGCTTGGTCAGCCTGAGCTGTCGCCATCGGTGGGTCTGGCGACATTCGGGGTCCTGGCCCTGGTGGGTCTGGCGGCGGGCATATTCCCGGCCCGGCGCGCCGCGCGGCTCGATCCGGTCCGGGCCTTGGAGGGTTGAGATGATCCCCTTGGCGCACGTAGTGCACGAACTCCTCGCCGAGCGTACGCGCCTGCTGCTGACGGTGCTGGCGATTGCCTGGGGGACGGCTTCGGTCACCACCATGCTGGCCCTGGGCGAGGGCCTGCGACTGACCTTTGCCCGTTCCGACCGCGGCATGGGCGAAGGCATCGTGATCGTCTGGCCGGGGCAGACCTCGAAGGCCTACGGGGGCCTGCCTGAGGGGTACCCGGTGCGCCTGGTACCCGACGACATTGATCTGCTGCGGCGGGCAATCCCCGAGATGGCCAGTCTCAGCGGCGAAGGGAACGCCTATCCCCAGCTGCGCCACGGGGAGCGGTTCCGCTCCAGCCGGGTGATGGGAGTGCACCCGGACTACGGCGAGATGCGTCATATCCTGCCGGTGGCCGGCGGGCGCTTCATCGACCCGATCGACCTGGCGCAACGCCGTCGTGTGGCCGTGATCGGTCCGCAGGTGGCCAAGGAGCTCTATGGCGAGGGGTCTGACCCGGTGGGTCAGACGCTGGAGATCGCCGGCCGGGAATTCACCGTGGTCGGCGTGATGCAGCGCAAGTTCCAGACCTCGACCTACGGCGGACCGGACCGCGACGGCACCTGGATCCCGATCACCACCTTCCAGCTGTTGTTTGACCGACGCGATTACGCCAATCTGGTGGCCAAACCCAAGCGTCCCGAGGACATGCAGGCCATGCAGCAGCAACTGCGCGAAGTGATCGCCCGGCGCCGCGGCCTGAACCCCGAGGACAAGGAGTTGCTGAACATCTGGGACACCCAGGAGCAGCAGCGCGTTACCGGTCTGGTCTTCGGCGGCCTGCAGATTGTCCTGGGCGTGGTGGGCGGCCTGACCCTGGTTGTCGCCGGCGTGGGCATCGCCAACGTGATGTATGTCTCGGTCAGCGGGGCGACCCGCGACATCGGCATCCGCGTGGCGGTGGGCGCGCGATCCTGGCAGGTACTGGGCCAGTATGTCCTGGAAGGGCTGCTGGCCACTGGCGTGGGCGGGGCCCTGGGCCTGGCGGCCACCCACGCCCTGGTCAAACTGGTCGACCAGATCCCCATGGAGGGCGAGTTCTTCACCTTTGTGGGACGGCCGGTCCCGGTGCTCTCCTCGCAGGTGGCGCTGATCGTCATCGGGCTGCTGGGCCTGGTTGGCCTGCTTGCCGGGTTCTTCCCGGCCCGCCGGGCCGCCCAGGTCGATCCGGCCGAAGCCCTGCGCCATGACTGACATGACTGAAAGGAACGCCTCGTGATCGTTGCCGAAGGCCTCACCAAAGTCTATGCCATGGGTCGGGTGCAGGTGCGGGCCCTGTATGACGTCGATCTGCGCATTGGCCGCGGCGAGTACGTCGCCATCCTCGGCCCCTCAGGCTCGGGGAAATCCACGCTCATGCACCTGCTGGGGTGTCTGGACACACCCACCTCGGGACGCTATCTCTTGGACGGCCGTCCGGTGCAGCACCTGGGGCGCAATGACCTGGCGCGAGTCCGCAATGACCGCATCGGGTTCGTGTTTCAAAGCTTCAACCTGCTGGCCCACGCCACCGCCCTGGGTAATGTGGAGCTGCCGCTCATCTATCGGGGCACACGGCGTCGCCAACGCCATGACCGGGCGGCCGAACTGCTCGCCCAGGTGGGCTTGGCGGACCGGCTCGACCACCGCCCCAACGAGTTGTCCGGCGGCCAACGGCAGCGGGTCGCCCTGGCGCGGGCGCTGGCCAACGATCCCGACCTGATCCTCGCGGACGAGCCGACCGGGAATCTGGACACGGCGGCCGGCGACGAGGTCGTCAATCTGTTCGAGCAGCTGGTGGCCAGAGGCAAGACCATCATCGTCGTCACCCACGACCTGGACATTGCCGCCAGGTCCCGGCGTTTCATCCGTCTGCGTGACGGGGCCATCGAGTCCGATACCCCCGTCAGCCGCGGCAGGGAGGGGAATCCGTGAAGTCGCTTGCCAAATCGCTTCGGCGCCTGAGTCTGACCCTGAGCCTGGTGATGGCCGCCACCGCCGCCCATGCGGAGCAGAGCCTGACCCTCACCCTGGACCAAGCCGTCGACTTGGCGGCGCGGAACAGCCTGGGCCTGCAGGCCGCGCGCCTGGACACGCAGATCGAGGCGTTGAGCCTGCAAGCCGCCTGGGCCCGCTTCGGCCGCAACCTCACGTCGGGCGCCAGCTACCAGAGCGACCGCTCGCCGTCCACCTCCAAACTGGAGGCCGTGGACGTGGCCACCAGCAACCGCCAGGGACTGTCGCTGGGCATGACTCAGGCCCTCCTGGCCGGCGGCCAGGTGGGGGCCCAGTTCAGTACCAGTCGGTACTCCAACAACGCCGCCTACTTCTCCGTGAACCCGGTTTACAATTCGGGTCTGGAACTAAGCCTGAGCCAGCCCCTGTGGCGCGGCCGCGGCCGCATCAACCGCGTCAGCATCGAGTTGGCGCAGAATGGTGTCGAGGGCACACGACTGGCGCTGCGCGGGAAACTGCGCACCCTCAGAGCCAGCGTCGGGCGCGCCTACTGGGACCAGTACAGCGCTCGCGCGGGCTTGGATGTCAGTCGGCAGCTGGCCGCCGGCGCCCGTCGGGTGCTGGATCTGGCCCGGGCCCAGGCCGACATGGGCACCGGCACCCGGAACGCCGCCCTCCAGGCGGAAGTGGCCGTGGCGCGGCGTGACGAGGAGGTGGTGGTGGCTGAGGGCAGTCTGATGGCGGCCCAGGACCAGCTCAAGACGCGCTGCGGCCTGGACCAGGCGGCCGACGCGGGCTCGCTGGTGGTGGTTGTCTCTGACAGCCCGGCCGTGTTGCCGTTTGACGCCACGGTGGAGGCCGGCATCGAGCGCGCCCTGGCGGGCAGCACTGACTACCAGCAGGCCCTGCTGGGTGCCCGCCGCCTCGATCTCCAGCTGGCCCTGGCCCACGACCAGACCCGGCCCAAGGTGGACCTGAACGCCACCGTGGGCATCACGGGCGTGGGCGGCAATGCCGGCGACAACCTGCAGGAGTTGGGTCAGGCCGATTCGCGGTCTTGGCGCGGCGGCCTCAGCCTGTCCATGCCGTTGGGCGACGACCCCAGCCAGGCGGCCCTGGCGCAGCGCCAGCTGGAAAAGCAGCGCAGCGCCATCCAGCTGGACGAACTACGCCTCCAACTCAGCCAGCAGGTCCGCGACCAGCACCGCCAGATTGGTATTGCTGCCCGACGCATCGAGGTCGCCCAGGCCGCCGTAGGCCTGGCCGAGCGCAGTGTCGACGACCAGGAGGCCCGGCTGGCGCTGGGGCTGGCGACGGTGAAGGAGGTGCTCGATGCGCAGGACGACCTGGCCAGCGCCCGCGTCAGCCTGCTGCGAGCCATGGTCGACCACCGCCAGGCCCTGCTGCAGTGGGAGCAGCTCACGGGACCGTGATTCGCGGTCCGCGCCCTTATTCCCAGGGCAGGTCGTAACTGGGGCGGTTGGCGAAACGCTCCATGCCCAGTTCCAGGCGCACCCAGGTCGCCGGCCGCAGCGCCACCGTGAAGGCGCGGTCGTTGACGGTCACCGAACGCGGGGCCGTCTCGCGTTCGACGCGGGCGCGGTATTCCAGTTCGGTGGCAAAGGGTGTGGCCTCGCCCGTTTCCTGCCGAACCCCGTAACGCACGTCGGTAAACCGATGTTCGCCGAAGGTGCCCGCCTGCACGACGACCTGGCGCGGTTGGTTGGGGCTCAGATTCACCAGGTCCAACGCCGCGCTGCGGTCCGTCAATGCGTGAACCAGGGCGGCCGTGTCAGCGGGCAGTCCCGGCCGCCGCTCGCGGCCATCGAAGTGGCGCAGCCGCGCCAGCTGGAGTCCGCCATTGTAGTTGAACAGCGGCGCGCCCATGGTCAGCTGCACCAGCGCTTCGACGAAAATGGGATTGCGCACCTGCAGGTACCAGTCGCCATAGGTGGCCGGGTCCTGGCGGTCGTCCTGCATGAACGCGAGTCGCTGGTACACCTGGCCGCAGGTATGGCGCAGGATGTCTTCGGGGTAACCCGGGTACTCGCCCATCAACCAGGCCATCCAGGCCGCCTCGTGGCCGCCGCCGTGTTTGCTGAAATGAGCGACGACCCGCGTGTGGTCCCGGCTGCCGTGGTCGCGCAGACGCCGGACCCGCTCCAGATCGTCCGCCGCCATGGTGGTGGTCCACAGGTGGGCCAGGTAGCGCGCCGCCAGCGGTGCGTAGCCATCCCAACCCCGGTCGTTGTGGAAGTGGGGAACGTTGATGGTGCCGCCGTTGGGCTGTCCCTGGGCCACCAGCGCATCGATCTGGGCCCTAGCAAAGTCCATGTAGGTCGGATCGCCGGCCAACAGCGCCACATTCTGGGCGGCGCTGACCACGGCGTCGCCCAGGGTATGCCAGCCGTGCGGCCAACTCCAGCCGTAATAGCCACCGTACCACTTGCCCCCCATGCATTCGCCGATGCGACCGCCAGGGCCGACGTTGTCGGGGACGACGCCGCCGTTCCGCGCCGCCCGTTCCATCCAGGCCTGCACGTAGTCGAACACCCATCGGCGCAGGCCGTCGTCTCCGGTAAGCAGGCAGGCATGCGTCACCAGGCTGGTGCTGGCCAGGTTCACCGCCACATCGCCGCGGGCCATGCGTTCGACAATGGCGGCGCCCATGCGAAGTTCGTTGGCCGGATCGCGCAGGTCTTCCACCGTGCTGATGCCGGGCAGATCGAGGAAGGGCAGCGGCCAGGGTTTCCACGAGGCATAGGCATAGCGGGTGTAGTAACGCTCGAAGTTCCGGTATGCCGGCCCCATGCTTCCCAGGTGGGCACAGCGGAGCAGGCGTCGATCGGCATCGTAGTTGGGCTCGCCGGTGAACAGCCGGGCATAGCGGGCCGCGCGCTCTGCATTGACCTGGTGACCGGGATTGGCCAGGGACAGCAGGTAGAACAGCGTGTACCCCTCACCCATGTGCATCCAGTCATAGCCCTGTTCGAACTCGTCGACCACCATGGGGTGGCCAAAACCCGTGTCGTACCGGCTGAACTGGGCCGTGATGGCGTCGAACTCGCGCTGCGCGAGCTGGCCGACCCGCGGCGCGCCCCCCAGCGCCTGGAAGAGGGGCCAGTTGTGGAAACTCTCATAGGCGTCGTCGAGCCCGTCGATGCTCTGGAAGTCCTCTGTCGTCGGCCAGAGCACCTCCCCGTTGGCGCGCACATAGCGCTGGAGCAGGGGTTCCACAGCACCGTTCATCAGTTCGATCAGTTGGCGTTCGAGCAGCGCCCACTCGGGCGGACGGACGTACGGCAGATCGGCCTGCACAGTAACCATCTCGACATCTCCTCCGGGAACGCGGGTCGGGTTCGCCCACAAGGTAGCGTCGGTCTGGCCGGCGATCAACGCCGCGCGGGTCCCGCGCTGGCCCGCAGGCGTGCTTTGCGTACCTTATCGGCGCCCGGGCCAGAACGGGCTGACTCGCGGCCGAGCCGCCGGCGCCACGTGGGCGCGCCCGGGCCACCACCCCTGCCCTGAGATGACCCCGTGACCCTGTCGCTCTTCGATCCTCCCTGGTCAGATCCCCCTCCGGGGCCCCACCTGGTGGTCTTCGACCTGGAGACACAGCGGAGTGCCGCCGAGGTCGGTGGCTGGGACCAGGCCCACCGGATGGGGTTGTCGGTGGCCGTGTGCTGGGACAGCCGGCAGGACGACTTCGTCGTCTACCATGAGTCCCAGGTAGAGGCGCTGGTGGAGCACCTGCGCCGCGCGGACCTGGTCATCGGCTTCAATGTCCTCGGCTTTGACTACGCCGTGCTGCGGGGCTACACGCCGTTTGATTTCTGGCGCCTGAACACCCTCGATATCCTCTACGATGTGCGGCTGCAGCTGGGCCATCGCATTCGCCTCGACGCGCTGGCCCAGGCGACCCTGGGCGTGCCCAAACTGGCCGATGGGTTGCAGGCCCTGACTTGGTGGACCGAGGGCCGCCTGGACCTGCTGGAAGACTACTGCCGCCAGGATGTGCGGGTCACGCGCGACCTGTTCCGCTACGGGGTCGACCACGGCCACCTGCTGTACGAGCGCCGCGACGGCACGCCGGTACCGGTGCCGGTCGAGTGGAACGTCGCCCACCTGGTGGCGCGCCAGCGTTGATGCGCCGGCCGGCCCCCAGCCAGACAGAGCTGCCCCTGCCCCAAGGTGAAGGCGACGTGCTGCTGCGCCTGCTGCGCGCGAGCTTCCGCCTGGCCTCGTTCCGTCCCTATCAGGAGCAGGTGTGCCGCGCGGTGCATGGCGGCGCCGATGTCCTGCTCATCATGCCGACAGGTGCCGGCAAGTCGCTGTGCTACCAGCTGCCGGGGTTGGCGCGGGGCGGTACGACCCTGGTGGTGTCGCCGCTGATCGCGCTGATGGAAGACCAGGCAGCCAAACTGGTCGAGTTGGGCCTGCGCGCCGAGCGCATCCATTCGGGGCGCGACCGCGGCGACTCGCGGCAGATCTGCCGTCAATACCTGGACGGCGAACTGGACTTCCTTTTCATCGCCCCGGAGCGACTGGCGGTGCCGGGTTTTCCGGAGCTCCTGGCACAGCGGCGGTTGGCCCTGATCGCGGTCGACGAGGCGCACTGCATTTCCCATTGGGGGCACGATTTCCGGCCCGACTACCGCATGCTCGGCCAACGCCTGCCGGGGCTGCGGCCGACGCCCGTTATCGCCCTGACCGCCACCGCTACCCTGCGTGTCCAGGACGATATTGCTGCCCAGCTGGGAATCCCGGAGGCGCGGCGTTTTGTCCACGGGTTCCGCCGCACGAACATCGCCATCGAAGTCGCCGAAGCCCGACCCACGGCCCGCCGTGAAGTAGTCGCGTCGCTGCTGGCCGAACCGGGTCGCCGACCGGCCATTGTGTACGCACCCACGCGGCGTGACGCGGATGCGCTCGGTGAGGAGCTGTCGGCGAGTCTGCCGGCGGCTTCTTACCATGCCGGGATGGAGACGGCCGCGCGGGAGCGCGTGCAACAGGCGTTCCAGAACGGCCAGTTGCAGGTCATTGTGGCCACCATCGCCTTTGGCATGGGGATCGACAAACCCGATGTGCGCACGGTCATTCACACCGGCCTCCCCGGAACGCTGGAGGGGTACTACCAGGAAATCGGCCGCGCCGGCCGCGATGGCCTGCCCTCACGCGCCTTCCTGCTTTATTCGTACAGCGACCGTCGCACCCACGACTTCTTCTACGAGCGCAGCTATCCCCAGGTCGAGGTGGTCGCCAACATCCACGAAGCATTGACGGACACGCCGCAGAGCGCCGAGGAGCTCGGCCAACGGCTGCGCCTTGAAACCGAGGTGGTCGAGCGGGGCTTGGAGCAGCTGTGGATACACGGCGGGGCCCGGGTCGACCCCGAAGGCCGAGCACGACGTGGCCACGACCAGTGGGCTCACGCCTACGCGGAGCAGCGGCGCCACCGCGAGATGCAGCTAGACGACATCGTCCGCTTCGCCCAGGGACACCACTGCCGCATGCTGCATCTGGTCCGCCACTTCGGCGACCAAGAGGATTCGGGCGAGCCCTGTGGCACCTGCGACGTGTGCGCGCCCGGCCAGGTGCTGGTGGGCAGCACACGGGGTATGACGCCCGTCGAGGCCGAGGTGGCCGGTCAGGTGCTGGAGGCGCTGCGCCGCCGCGATGGCCTGACCACGGGCCAGCTCTTCCGCCAGATCAGCGAGGACGGTGATGCCCCGGCGGGCCTCGATCGGCGGGGTTTCGAGCAGCTGCTCGGCGCCCTGGCGCGCAGTGGCATGATCGAACTGGAAGAGGATTCGTTCGAGAAGGAGGGGCGGGCCATCCGCTTTGAGCGGGCCCGTCTGACGGCGGCCGGACACCATGCCGATGCCGCGGCCCTGCCGCGACTCCGCCTGGCGGCGGGCCCGGGGGCCACGCCGGCCGGCGGCAAGCGACGTCGCCCGGCCGGTGCGTCGGCGCGTACGCGCCCGTCCCGGTCGCCGGGGGGGCCGGGTTCGCGACCTGAGGCGGATGAGGAGGAGGCCACCCCGGACTTTGGCAGCACCGCCGTCGTGGAGGCGTTGCGGGCCTGGCGCGTGCGCGAGGCCCGTCGCCGGGGCGTGCCCGCGTTCCGCATCCTGACCGACCGGGCCCTGCTGGCCCTGGCCACCACCCGACCGCGCAGCCAGCAGGCCCTGCTGACCGTTTCCGGAATCGGTCCCGCCATCGCCAAGCAGTACGGTCCCGCGCTCCTGGCCCTGGTGCGGGGCGAGGCATGATGCCGGCCGCCGGGAGTGCACCTCCTCAGACTGCAGCCGGGGCCGTTGGGTGGGTGGACGCCCACCTGCACCCGCAGGACTATCCCGCCGGGACCGACGTGGACCAGGTCCTGCGCCAGGCCCGGTCCGCCGGCGTCGGCGGCTTTGTCTGCAACGGCACGGAGGAACCCGACTGGGCCGCGATCGAGCGCCTGGCCCGGGCAGATTCGTCGGTGGTGCCGTTCTTCGGCATCCATCCATGGTTCGTCGCGGGTGCTGCGGATAGCGTGCTGGCGCGGCTGGAGGCGCAGCTCCAGCGCCTGCCGGCGGGGGTGGGCGAAATCGGTCTGGACCAACACGTCGAGCCGCTCGACCGGCAGCGCCAGGAGGAGCTGTTCAGCGCCCAACTGGCCCTGGCCGAACGCCTGGGGCGGCCGGCGACCGTCCACTGCGTGCGCGCCTGGGGCTGGCTGTTGGAGGTGCTCCAGCGCCGCCCTGCAGGCTGTGGCGTGTTCCTGCTGCACGCCTACGGCGGTGCCCCTGAGCTGATCCCTCAGCTGGCTCGCCTGGGGGCTTATTTCTCGTTCTCGGGTTCAGTGTTGAACCCGGCGTACGGCCGCGCTCGACGGGCCCTGCCGCAGGTGCCCGCCGAGCGTCTGCTGCTGGAAACCGACGCACCCAACATGCTGCCCCCGGCGGCGTATCACCACCGCGACGCCCTCCCTGCAGCTGCCGCCGGGCACAACCACCCGGCCAATCTGCCGGCCATCGCCGCCGGGATCGCGGCCCTGCGGCAGTGCTCACCGGCGGCGTTGCAGGCCCAGGTGGCGGCCAACACCCGGGCTTTCCTGGGCCCCCTGTACCCACCCGCGTGGAACCTGCCATGACCACCGCCGGACCGGGTTGGGAGCAGCGCTTCAGCCGCATCGAGCTGCTGCTGGGCCCCGTGGCCGGCCATCGCCTGCGCCAGTCGGTGGCGCTGGTGGTAGGTTTGGGTGCGGTGGGCTCCTATGCCACCGAAGCCCTGGCGCGAGCCGGCATCGGCCGGCTGCGCCTGGTTGATTTCGACCGCGTCTCGCCCAGCAACGTGAACCGGCAGCTGTTCGCCCTGAGTTCAACGCTGGGCCAGCCCAAGTGCGAAGTGGCTCGTCTCCGGGTCCTGGACATTAACCCTGAGTGTCGCGTGGAGGCGATCAACGGGTTCGTCGACGCCGATTCGGTGGCCGGCTTCCTGCACCGGCCCGATCCCCCGGATGTGGTTATCGACGCCATCGACTCACTCAACTCCAAGGTCGAACTGATCGCCGCCACGCGAGCGGCCGGACTGCCGCTGATCAGCTGCCTGGGCGCGGCGCTGCGCTTCGACCCGACGCAGATCAGGACCGGGCCTCTGCACGAGGTGTGCCACTGCCACCTGGCGCGCATGGTGCGTCGCCGCCTGCGCCGCCGGGGGGTACCCCTGGACTTCACCTGCGTGTATTCGCTCGAGCCCATGCCCCACCCCCTGCCAATTGCCGCGCCCACGGAACGCCTGGGTGAAGCTGCGCTCCTGGACCGCGGCCGGCCCCGCAATACATTGGGCAGTCTGCCGACGATCACGGGGATTTTCGGGTTGACCGCCGCCCATGCTGCGTTACGCCTGCTGGTCGCCCCGCCGACCGCGGACGTCCCTGATGCCGAACCGGCCCCTCCGGCGGCCCCTGATCCGCGCCCGTGAGCGCTGGGAGCCGACGGTCCCGGCGTGATGGGGTTCACGGACCTGTCCTCCGCGCCCGTGAACGCGGGGAGCCGACCCGATTCCCGGGCCCCGTGGCGCGGTTGGCCGACGAGGGCACGGCGGGTCAGCGCCGACCGGCGGCACCCGGTCTCGCCTGGCGGGCGCGGCCCAAGCCCAAGCCCGGCCCGAAGAGGAGGTATGGATGACCCGCGAGCCGCAACCAACGCGACCGCGCGTGTACCTGAGCGGTCCGATCATGGACGAGCAACTGACGACCGCGCGCACGTGGCGCGAGCTAGCGTGCGCCGAACTGGGCGACCGCTTCGTCCTCCTGGATCCCATGCGGCGGAACTTCCGCGATCGTGAGTTCGACAGCGCCAACGAGATCGTCGAGTTCGACCTGCAGGATGTGCGCGACGCGGATCTGCTGCTGGTGAACTACAACCGCCCCTCCATCGGCACCGCCATGGAGGTGTTCTACGCGGCCCATGATCTGGGCAAGTTCGTCGTCGCCTTTTCGCCCATCACCTTCCGCGACTGCTCTCCTTGGATGGTACGGTACTGCACCAAGATCTTGCCGTCGTTGGGCGAAGCCATCGCCTACATCCGTCGCCATTTTGCCACCGCGGCCGGGTGAGCCGCCAACCCACCTGGCTATCGGGCTGCCGCCCGGGCACCACGCCGCGCTGCCGCGGCCGCACCGACGGCCGACGATGGCAGCGGTAGTACCCAGCCAGAGACAGCGAGGCAGACGCGCTATGGGATCGGCGTACCGACGGCAGGGGTTTGGCTTCGGATTGGAGCCCGACGTGCGGGGCAAGACCCTGGTGGTGTATAACCGGCGCGACACACTCTGGGGCTGGATCAGCAAGCAGCAGGGGCTGTTCTCGGAGTTCTTCGCCGTCCTCGGCGCCCTGGCCTATGCCGAAGACGGCGGCGCCGCCGGGGTGACGGTCCGCTTCGACTCGGACCTGTACCTGGATCGCAGCCGCGGCGACAACTGGTGGGCCTACTACTTCGCGCCCCGGATGCGGTGCCTGGCCGGCTCCGAAACGGACGGCGAGGTCCACTACAACCGCGCCTGGCGCCGTTTTGGCCCCCACGGATGGAACCTGTCGTGGACCAGCCAGATTCTGCCGCGGCGGCCTGCCGGTGTCCCGTACCCCATTGACGCGGCGCCGGCCCTGCGGCGCGCCGCCGAGTTGACAGCGCGTTACATTCGCGTCGAGCCCGCCCTGCGCGCGCGCGTGGACATGTTCCGCGAACAGCATTTCGGCGACGCGTTCGTGATCGGCGTTCACTATCGCGGGACAGACAAGAAGCAGCTGTACCCTTATGTCAGCCCGGCCTACAGTCTCTTCGAGACCGAGATTCAGCGAGTGCTCGAGGCGCGGACCCCGGCTCGGTACCGCCTGTTCGTGGCCACCGACGAGGTCGAGTTCGCCGAATGGGCTGGGGCGCGCTTCGGCGGCCACGTGGTCTGCTGCCCCTCGGCGCCCAGGCTGTCGGCCGCCGACACCCGGGCCGGTCGCACCGGCACGCACAAGAGTGATCGCTTCACCCCGTACATCAAAGGCGAGTCAGCGGTGCTCGATTGCCTGCTGCTGGCGACCTGCCAGTACCTGGTCAAGAACCGCTCCAGCCTGTCCGATGTATCTTTGGCCTTTAACCCCGGCCTGCCCTGGACGCAGATCCTGGGCCAGGATGACCCGGTGTACACCTCGAGCATGTTGACCTGATCCGCCGGGCGCCAACCGGGGCCAGACACCTGGGCTGCTGGGCCGGCGATGCCACCCAACGACCGCAGGCAGGAGCCGCACCCATGTCCGTTGAGGTCCTCCCTGTCGACGACAGTCGACGCGCCGTCACCCGCTTTGTTCGTTTTGCCGAGGAGGTGTATCGCGGTGATCGGCACTGGGTGCAACCGCTCATACGCGATCAGGTGAAGCTGATCCGCTCGGGGCCGTTCACCCAGATCGGCACGCGACAGCTGTTCACTGCCTGCCGCTCCGGCCGCGTCGTCGCGCGGCTGAGTGTGCACGTCAACCATCACCACGACAACCACTACGGCCCGGGACGCGGTTTCTTCGGCTTCTTCGAGGCCCTTGACGACCCGGAGGCCACGGCAGCGCTGTTTGGCGCCGGACGGGACTGGCTGGCGGCTCACGGCTGCACCGAGATGGTGGGGCCGTTGAGCTTCTCCATCTACGATGAGGTGGGCCTGCTCGTCGATGGCTTCGACAGCAGCCCGGTAGTCATGTGCCCGTACAACCCGCCCTACTACGCCAGACTGCTGGAGGGGGTAGGGCTGGTCAAAGAAGTGGACTGGTACGGCTACCGGGTCGGCCGCGACTACTCCTTCCCACCGGCACTCGAACGGATGCGGCGGCAGATCCGGGCCCGCGCCGGAGTGGCCATGCGTCGGGTGGCTGACCTGGACTGGGAACAGAGCGTGGCCACGGTGCGAGAGCTGTTCAACGAGGCCTGGGAAGGTAACTGGGGGCACCTGCCCATGACCGACGCCCAGTGGCGCCACGGCCAGCAGGAACTGCGGTTAGCGATCGTCAAGACGCTGTCGTGGATCGTGTACGAAGGCGGCGAGCCCGCGGGCTTCTACCTGACCGTCAAAGACCTGAACCCGGCGCTCCAGCAGGCCCGTGGCCGGCTGTTCCCCTGGGGCCTCTTCCGGTTGTTGTGGCATCTGCGCCGGGTTCGCGGCCTGCGGGTGCTGATCATGGGTTTCCGCGCGCCGTACCGGCGTCGGGGTTACCCGCTGGCGCTGGTGATGGACATGACCGACGGCGCGATGGCCATGGGCATGGAGGCCTGTGACTGCTCGCAGATCGTCGAAACCAACACCGCCATGTTGGGCCTGGTCGAAGGCATTGGCGCCAAGCGCTACCGCACCTTCCGCGTGTACCGCCAGGCCCTGGGCCAGCCATGACGGCAATGCGCACCGCGCTGATCACCGGCGGTTCGTCGGGCCTGGGTTGGGCCATGGCCGCACACCTGGCGGGTGACGGCTATGTGCCGCTGCTGGTGGCTCGCCAGAGCCAGCGCCTGCAGGAAGCGGTGGCGGCCCTGCAGCGCCAGGGGTACTCCGCCGCCGGTTATGCTGCCTCGGTAACTGCCGCGCCCCAACTCGACGAGGTGGCCGACCGCGTGCGGAGTCAGTATGGGGGCATCGATTTCCTGATCCTCAATGCCGGGGTCGTCCACGTGGGCCTGCTGCACGAGCTGACCGCGGAGCAGATCCGCGAAGATATCGAGACGAATTTGCTCGGCACTGCCCTGTCCGCCCGGGCCCTGGTCCCGCTGGTGCCCTCGGGCGGACGGGTGCTCCTGGTCGCGTCGGGCTTCGGCCTGGTGGGAGCAGCGGGTTACGCCGCCTACTGCGGCGCCAAGGCAGGCATCGTCAACCTGGCTGCGGCCCTGCGACGCGAGCTCCTTCACCGCCGCGTGGGTGTGTACGTGACCTGCCCGCCGGATATCGACACACCTCAGTTCCGTCAGGAGACGGGGTCCATGCCCGGCTGGATGCGGGCCAACAGCGGCCGCCGACCGCCGCTAGAGGCCGGCGAGGCGGCGAGGCGCATCCTGCGACGCTGTCGGGGCCGACGTCTGCTGATTACCATCGACGCCGAGGTGGCGCAGCTGCTGCTGCTCAAGCGCTGGCTGCCGGCGGCCTGGGCCGAGGCAGTGCTCGACCGGGTGCTGCCGCGACCCGCATGACCCGACAGAGGGGAGGAGCGCAGGTGGTTGACGACCCGCAGACAACCCCGCCAGCGGCAGACGGCGGCGCCAGACCCCGGGTCGGGGCAAAGGCGCGCCGGGTGCCTGACCCGGTCATGCACGCCGCGGCCGGGGCCCACGCCGAGGAGCCCGCCGGAACCCACACGGAAGCGAGCGCCCAGCCGCCAGAGCCCACGAACGTTGCCGTTGACCCAACAGGCGCGCTATCGGCCGGAACAGACGCCGGAGCGAGCTCGCAGCCGCAGGCACCTGCCAACACGGCCGTCGACGGGGAGGTCGACCCGCACTCCGCAGCCGACGCCGAAGACGTGCCCGAGGCCTATGCCCGCTTCGACCGGTTCCCGGGCTATGTGCAGCTCCAGCGGCGCATGGCGGTGGCGCATCGCCTGGGTCTGCCGGTGCCGTTCTTCACCCCTCACCATGGGGTAGCGGGAGCACGCACCGTGGTGGCTGGGCGGACCTGCATCAACTTCAGCAGCTACAACTACCTGGGCCTGTGCGGCCACGCCGCGGTCTCGGCGGCCGCCCATGCCGCCATCGACACCTACGGGACGTCGGTCTCTGCCAGCCGCCTGGTGGCCGGCGAGCGCCCGCTGCACCAGGAACTGGAGGCCGCCCTGGCCGCGCAGATCGGCGCCCCGGCTGCCCTCGCCCTGGTCAGCGGCCACGCGACCAATGTCACCACCATTGGGCAGCTCTTCGGTGCCCGCGACCTGGTGCTCACCGATGCCGCGGTGCACAACAGCGTCCGCCAGGGAGCACAACTCTCCGGGGCGCACTGGCTGACATTCCCCCACAACGACTGGCAGGCGCTGGACGATCTCCTGCGCCGGGAGCGTCGCCGCCACGAACGGGCGCTGGTCGCCATCGAGGCGGTGTACAGCATGGACGGCGACATTGCCGACCTGCCTCGTTTCATCGAGGTGAAGAAGCGCCACCGGGCTTTCCTGATGGTGGATGAGGCCCATTCCCTGGGCGTCATTGGCGCCACCGGCGGCGGCGCCGGCGAGCATTTCTCCGTGCCTCGGGACGATGTGGACATCTGGATGGGCACCCTGAGCAAGACCTTCGCCAGCTGTGGCGGGTTCATTGCCGGCTGCGAGGCGCTCATCTACTACCTCCGCTACGCGGCGCCGGGTTTTGTCTTCAGCGTCGGCATGTCGCCGCCCGACGCCGCCGCGGCCTTGGCAGCACTGCGCCAGATGCAGGCCGAGCCCGAGCGCGTGGCCAGACTGCAGGCCCGCTCCCGGCTGTTCCTGGACCTGGCCCGGCAGCGGGGCCTGGACACTGGGCGCAGCGGCGGCTCGGCGATCGTGCCAGTGATCGTGCGCAACTCGATGAAGACACTGGCCCTGGCCCAGCAGCTGCTCGAAAGCGGCCTGCATGTGTCGCCCATCCTTCATCCGGGCGTCACGGAGCGCGAGGCGCGGCTGCGTTTCTTCCTGTCCTGCGACCACTCGGAGGACGACATTCGCACGGCCGTGCAGACCACCGCCGACCTTCTCGCGCGCCTCTGACCGGCAGGCGGCGATCATGTGGAGTCAGCTGCGGCAGATAGTGGGGCGCCGGCGCCAGGTGACCGTGCTACTCGCGGTGGCGGTAGCGGCCGGCCTGCTGGGAGGCGCTTGCACCTCAGGGCTGGTGGCGCTGATCCACCGCAGTATCAAGGCCGCGGTTCTGCCACCGACATGGGTGCTGGGGTTCTTCGCCCTGTGGGCCGGCCATGGCGCGTTGGGGGTCCTCTCCTCCATCGCCGTCGCCCGCATGACCCAGGAGGTAATGCTCGACCTGCGCCTGGACCTGGGCCAACGCCTGCTGGGCAGTTCGTTGGCAACGGTTGAGGGCATCGGCGAGGCGCGCCTGCTGGCGGTGTTCACCCACGTCATTGACACGCTATCCCACTCGCTGGAGCGCCTGCCGACGCTGATGACCCGCCTGGCACTGCTGATCGGCCTGTACGCGTACATGGCCTGGCAGGCACCGCAGCTGTTCGCCGTGTTCGTTGCCGGCATGGGCCTGGGAGCTCTGGCCTATGTGGTGCCCCTGGCTGCGTACCGGCGCTACCAGCGCCACGCCCTGGCCGCGCACGACGACCATCTGCGCCAGTTCCGGGCCCTGGTGGGCGGCATCAAGGAGTTGCTGCAGAATCGGCACAGGGAACGGGCCCTGCTGCAACGGCACCTGCAGCCCACCGGTGAGCGGCTCAAGCAGCTGACGCTGCGCACCGTGCTGATGGACGCCGCCGTGGAGCGCTGGGGCGAGATGTACGCCCTGCTGGTCCTGGCCCTGATGCTGTTCGTGCTGCCCGGCTGGACCGGTATCGCCCGGGCCGAGGTGGGGGATTTTCTCCTTCTGCTGCTGTTCAGCCTCGGCCCCATGACTACGGTCATCGGCTTCGCTTTCAGCCTGCAGCAGTTCGGGGCTGCAGCCGGCCGCCTGCAGCAGATCGGCATGGCGCTGAGCGCGCCGGCCTCGGCCACGCCGAGCCCGGCGCTGCCGGTGGACGGCCCGTTGGCGCTGGGCTTTGACGCCGTCGCCTATGCTCACGCCGGCAACGCCGGCGACGAACCGTTCCACCTCGGCCCGGTATCGTTCTACATCGAAGGGCCGGCCGTGCTGTTCATCACCGGCGGTAACGGCAGCGGCAAGAGCACGCTCGCCAAGCTGCTGTGCGGGCTGTACGCGCCGCAGGCAGGTGTCATCACGGTCAATGGCTTGGCCATCGAGGCGGGCAACCGCGACGCCTATCGCCAGCTCTTCGCCACGGTTTTCTTCGACTTTTTCTTGTTTGATACCCTGTTGGGGCTGGAGGACCAGGTCGACGATGCGCGTGCCAATGAACTGCTGGCGCGCCTGCAGCTGGGCCGTAAGGTGGCGGTCGCCGACGGCGTGTTTTCCACCTTGAACGTGTCCCAGGGACAGCGGCGGCGCCTGGCGCTGCTGGTGGCCCTGCTGGAAGACCGTCCGGTGTACGTGTTCGACGAATGGGCCGCTGACCAGGACACCCGCTTCAAGCGGTTCTTCTACCGTGAGCTGCTGCCCGATCTGAAGCGTCAGGGCCGTATAGTCGTGGTCATCACCCACGACGACACCTTCTACGACGTGGCTGACCACGTGCTCAAACTGGTCGACGGTCGCCTGGTCGGCAGCGACAGCGGGCCGCCCCCGCCCGCGGGCTCCCGCTAGAGTTCGAAACTGGACTTCGCCGGATACCAATCCACCAGCAGGTCACGGACCATGGCCACCACCTCGCGATTGGGGCTGAGGCGCTGGTCGTCGTTCAGGCAGTAGAAGATCGGGCGTTTGCGGCGCAGGGCAGCCAACTGCCGCCGCTGCCGCGGCGGGTGATTGGTGATCTTGTGGAACTGGTGGACGCGCAGGAGAGAGAAGAACGGCACGATCTGCGTCCACGGGCGCTGACAGGCCAACAGGTAATAGCGGTAGAGGAAATCCAGGCGCAGATCGCTGTCTTCACGGAAGCGGTGGCCCCGTGTCGACTGCACCTGGGCGACCCGCGTCTGCTGCATCGCTTCCCAGAATGGTTTGCGGATCAAGATGGGGGCGTGCTCGATGAAGCCTAGGGAAATCCGATTGTAGCGACCGTGGTAAACGCGGAAGGGGAAACGCTCGCCCAACAGAGTGCCGAACACGCGGATGCGTCCGTCCGGGGCGAAGAAATCCAACGGCGTCGAGGCGCGGCCGAAGAGGAAGTCATCGTTCAGGTACAGCAGCCAGTCAGACGGATTGGGGATGCGATGCAGGTAGCTCTCGATGACGTTGCAGTTGAACGTCGGCAGGAACTCCGGGTCGGCTATCTCATCGTGGTGGACCACGCGCAGGCGTGGATGGTCCCGGTTCAGCCAGGCGGGTACCTGCGGCCGACACGTGAACAGATAGACGTGCCGCACCCAGGGCACGTAGAGCTCAAGCGAACGCAGGCTGTACCGGAGGAGCGTGTACGCGTCGCGGAAACGCTCCGGGTTCAGGTCGGCGCCATCCCGGGCATAGCGTCGGCAAAGGGCCTGATAGTCGGGATCATCCCCGTTGACCCACGTGTAAACCACGTCGACCGCGGGTAACCGCGGCGACGGCCCCGCCGCTTCAGTCATCAGGCGATGTCCTTCGGTGCCAGCACCCCGTGGCGCAGCCCTGGACCGCATCGGCACCATGGCCCCAGACGCAGACCCCATGGACCGCGGGTAACCGCGGCGACGGCTCCGCCGCTTCAGTCATCAGGCGATGTCCTTCGGTGCCAGCACCCCGTGGCGCAGCCCTGGACCGCATCGGCGCCATG
>CAITNQ010000143.1 GCA_903893785.1 uncultured Gemmatimonadota bacterium | reverse complement strand
GCTGCAGCTGTTGGGATTGTCGGCCGTTGAGCGCCGGCTGGGTGCCGACGCCGCGCTTGGCCAGGCGCGGCCACAGGGCCCCTCCGCATCCCCCGCCGAAGACCTGCAGGAACCCGGGCAGGAGCGGGTGCCGGACGACGAGGCCGGCGTCTTCGCCGCTATCTGGCGGGGCGCCTTTCCGGCCCTGACCGCCGTGGCGGGCGAAGCCTGGATGGCCTTCTATGGCGACTACCTCCAGACCTATCTGCAGCGCGACGTGCGCGACGTCGGCGGGGTGGGTGACCCGCGCCGGTTTCTGCGTTTTCTGCGTGGCTGCGCCGCCCGCACCGGGCAGTTGCTCAACCTGTCGGACCTGGCCCGCGATGCCGACATCAGCGTCACCACGGCTACCTCCTGGGTCGCGGTGCTGGAGGCCAGTCACCTGGTCTACCTCCTGCCCCCCTACCCCAGCAGCGTCACCAAACGCCTGGTCAAAGCCCCCAAGCTGTATGTGCTTGACACCGGCCTGTGCGCTTTCCTGACCCAGTGGCACTCGCCGGCGACGCTAGCGGCCGGGGCGTTGGCCGGGGCCCTGTTCGAGACCCATGTGCTGATCGAGTTGCTCAAGGAGGCCTGGCACACGGGACAGCCGGCGGAGCTTTACTACTACCGCGACCGCGACGGCCGCGAGGTGGACTTCGTCTTTGTTGCCGACGGCCAGCTGCACGCGGTCGAGGCCCGCGCAGCGGCTACGCCACGGGGCGAGTGGGCGCGCGTCTTCGGGCCGTTGCGGCGCCTTGAGCATCCGTTCGCCGGTGGCTGCGTGGCCTGCCTGACGAGGGAGGCCCTGCCCCTGGCCGAGGGGATCACGGCCGTGCCCGTCGCCGGTTGAGGTGCCGCCCCACCGCACCGGTGGCCCGCGGCGTCAACGGCACCCCCCCACGGAGAGCTTCATGTCGCTAGCGTCGGAAGGCCCATCAGCGGCCGCGCCGCCCGCCTTCTGCCTGGCCTGGGCCACGCCCGGGCAGACCGTAACCAGCCTGCGCCACGCACAGACCCCGGCCGGCCCTGAGTTCATCCGTCCGGGGGCGTGCCTGGGGCCGGTACGCGTGCGCGCGCGCCGCCCGGGCGATGCCTGGCGGGAGGTGGCCCCGGGGCACGATGGGGTGGCGGTCGCCAGTCGCCTGGAACCGGTCGGCGCGGCCCTGGTCTGGGACATCACCATTGACAACGCCACCGATCGCCCGTTGGAGGTGGGTGACCTGGAACTGCCGCTGCCCATGCACACCGACTATGTCTGGGACGCGACCGAGACCTTCGAACGGCGGGTGTTCCGCCATGCCCCGGTCGCCGGCCACGGTTCCTTCCTCTACTGGCTGCCGGTGCGCGGCACCGGACCGATCCTGGTCCTCCAGCCCCAGGGTGACACCGGCCTGGAGTACTTCACCGCCAGCGGCATGGATTACGCCATGGGGGGCGAACACTTCAGTGTTTTCATCCACTCTTGGGCGGCTGCCGAGCAGGAGCCCCGGGGGAGCTGGCGCCTGGCCCGCAGCCGCCGGTGCCTGCCGGCCGGCCAACGGGCGGCCTGGCGCCTGGCCTTCCGTTGGGCCATGAATTACGAAGACATTCGGCAATTGCTGTACGAACACGGCGGTGCTGACGTCCGGGTGGCGCCCGGCATGGTCATCCCGTGCCACACCACGGTGCGGCTGGCGGTGCGCTCGCGGCAGACGCTGGCCACGGTGCACACCGAGTTCGCCGCCACGACCACCGTTGCCGGCCCGTACCCGGGCGGCGACGGCTACACGGTGTTCGAGCTTGCTTTCGCCCGGCTGGGCGAGAACCTGGTGACCCTGGGCGGACCCGGTGGCTGGTCCATGCCCCTGGAGTTCTTCGTTACCGAGCCGCTAGCGACGCTGATCCACAAGCGCGCGGCCTTCATCGCCCGGCAGCAGCAGCATCGCTGCCCCGACCGGTGGTACGATGGCCTGTTCAGCCTGTGGGACCGTCGGCAGCCCCGCGGACAGAACCTGCTGGGGCCCGATCACCTGGGCGGCCAGCCGCCCTATGCGGTCAGCGGTTCCGACGACCCCTGCAACGGCAAGTGCCTGCTCCTGGCGGAGAAGAACGTGGCCTATCCCGACGCCGCCGAGATCGCCGCCCTGGAGTACTTCGCCCGGGTCTTTGTCTGGGGCCGCCACCAACGCACCGACGCCGAGGCACCTTTCCCCTACGGCATCTACGGTGCCGACTCCTGGTACGAAAACCGAGGTAGCCAGCGCGACCCGCTGTCAGCCGCGGTCAGCCGGCCCGGCGGACCCAGCGCCTGCCGGCTGTGGCGGACCTTCGACTACCCGACCTACATCGCCTTGTATTACAACCTGTACCGCATTGCCTGCCAGCGGCCGGACCTGACCGGCTACCTCGATGCAGCAGGGTACCTGGAGCGCGCCCTGGGCACGGCCCGAGCCTACTTCCAGGTGCCGGCGGCGATCCGCATGGAGGGGGGGTGGTCTTTCACCGGCTGGGTGCACTGGCAGTACACCATCGGCAACTTCCACGAACGGTACCTGCTGCCGTTGATCGACGCCCTGGCGGCCAACGGCCGCCAGGCCGATGCCGACGACCTGCGCCAGGAGTGGGAAAAGAAGGTCAAGTACTTTATCTACGACGGCGAGTACGCGTTCGCCTCCGAGATGCCGGTGGACGCCACTGCCTACGAGTCCACGTATGCCGCCGCCCGTTACGCCCTGGAACAAGGCCTGCAACCGGACCCGGGCGCCTGGACCGACCGCAACTCTGGCCACACCTGGGCCCACCCGCACCTTGACCCGGAAAGGCACCGGCGCTTCCTGGACCGGCAGCACCTGGCCAACCTGGCCTGCCGCGGGGTGCTGGAAACGCACTACTGGTCCCTGGGCAGCGATTTCCGCGGTTGCGGCAGCGCCAGCTACACCCTCAGCTACATGTCGCCCATGGGGGGCTGGGCGGTGCTCGACTATGCCCTGCGTTATGACCCGGCCCCGGCTGATAATCTGCGTCTCGGGTACGCATCGCTGCTGAGCAGTTGGGCCCTGGTCAACAGCGGCGACGCCGCGTCAGACTACGGGTTCTGGACCCCGGGTCCGCAGCACGACGGCGCTGCCAGCTGGGGCTTCCAGCCGCGGCAGGTGGGGTCCGAGTGGAACCCGGCCACCAGCGACCTGCCGCGCGGTGCTTGGCCCGTGTGCGGCGAGATTGACCACGGCTTGGTGGCGGCCATCGAGGCGGCCTGCACCGTGGTCTTCGACGACCCCATCTTCGGCTGGCTGGCGTACGGAGGCGATCTGCGGCAGGACGCGCAGGGCATGCAGGTGACGATGCATGACGGCGTCGGTCAGCGCCTGCACGTGGTGAGCGGTTCGCGTCGCCTGCACCTGTGCCTGGACCGCGATGGCTGGGCGGCCGACGAGCCGGTATGCCTGTCCTGGGCGCTGGACCGGTTGGACGGGGTCCTGGTCAGCCGCGCGCCCCACGACCATACCGTTCGTCTGGTCGCTGAGGGTTTGGTGCCGGGGGTGTACGAACTCACCGTGGCAGGCGCCTCCAGCTGCGTGGCGGCGACGGCCGACGCGCCGACCGAAGTGGCCATTCCCGTGTCGGGCGGGGCCGGGGCGCGCGTGCAACTGGTGCGCCGCGCCTGAGCCCCGACCCCGGTCGGCGTCCAAGCGGCAGGGCCCTTCCGGGGGCGCCCGATCGGCCGGCGCTGGAGCGGCGGCTACCGGTGCTAGCCGGGCCGGCGTGCTCCACCCCCCGCCCGCACCCCGCTGCCGTTCGCGCGGGTGGCCCCGCGCGGTGTCGGGCCGTTGCGGCCTTCGACCTACGAAGCGGGGGGTCCGGCCGCTGGCCAGACCCCCCAGGGTGCCGCCCTGCCAACCCCTTGCCCGGTTACCGCACCAGGGCCAGGGTGCGCACGGCGCGGTACGCGCCGGCGCGCAACTCGACCAGGTACACGCCGCTGGCCACCCGCTTGCCCGCCTCATCGCGGCCGTCCCAGGGCACCTGGTACGAGCCCGCCGCCTGGGGCTCGTTCACCAGGTGCCGGACCGGCTGTCCGGTCACCGCGAAGACGCTCACCTGCACCGGCCCGGCCTGGGCCAGGTCATAGGCAATGGTCGTCTGCGGGTTGAAGGGGTTCGGGTAAGCGCCGTGCAGCCTCGTGCTCGATGGCGCTGCCGCGCCCGATCGCAGCCGCAGCGTCGCGCCCGGCGGCAGCGCCCGCTGGCCGCTGCCCGTCAGCGTCAACTCGGTGCCGTCCAGTGTCAGGACCCAGAACGTGCCCGGGGCCAGTTCCCAGCGCACCCGGGTGATGTCGCCTTGCACCCGCAGCCCATAGTCGCGGCCATCGGCAGGGACCGCGGCGGCCTGCACGCCCTGGCCTAGGTCCACCCGGGCGTCGAGCATGCCGGCCGGGGGAACCGGCGGCAGGGGCTCCACCGCCTCGGGCGGGATCCCGAGGGCTATCTCCTGGGCCGCTGCGGGGCCCTCGAAATACAGGGCCGATGCCGGCGGCATGGAGGCGTCGGCGACCCGCGCAGCCGGACTCCAGGGCGCCACCTGGCCGCCCAGATCCACCACCGTCTGCCCGGCGCTCCGCACCCAGTAGCCATACCCTGGCTGCAGGCGGGTGGCGCGGCGGTACCCGGCCCGCGGCGAGTAATCGTACACGCTCTGGATGTCGGGATAGGCCACCTTCAACTCGGCCACGTCCAGCGTCACCGAGCCGGGTCCCACCAGGTTCCAACCGGCGGCCAGTTCAACCACCACGCCATAGGGGGCCTGGCCGATGAAGGTGTGACTGAACGGCGCGCTCTGTTTGACCCAGTACCCGCGGCCCATGGCCATGGTGTTGCTGTACCCATAGCCGCTGGCCAGGTCGAAGCCGTACCCGTAGTACGCGTAGTAATACCCACCCAGGTTGTGGATGCCACCCCCGAACAGATTGTCCCACAAGCCCCACCACTGGCCGGCCAGGGGCAACGAGACCAGCTGCCAGCCATCCGGATAGGTTACCTCCACGGTGGCGCCGTGGGCGATCTGCAGGTCGGCCCAGTCCGTCTGCAGCGACGACTGCGACCGCATGTCAATGTTGATGTAACTCGAGCCGGTGGTTCTGTCCTGCAGCCGGAAGCCGCCGTCGGCCGGCAACTCGGCCGGGTCCCAGCTGAGGGTGAAGGTGCCGCCGCTCTCGCCGGCCTGCACGTGCAGCGGCCAGATGACCCAGGTCTGGTCCGCGGCGCGCAGGTCGAGCACGCATTCGGCCGGTCCGGCCGCCAGGAAGCGTGCATCCAGGATCTGGCCCACCGGGGTCGGTGGCAGGTAGTCCTCGCCCAGGTACGGGTCAATGGCGTCTGTGGCGCCCTCGGCCAGGCCGAAGCGCAAGCCCAGGCGCTGACCGGCGGCCGAGGTCACCGTCAGACCCGTGGTCCACACGGCTACAGGCAACCCGTGCACGGTTACCGATTCCTCGTCGCTGCCGCCATGGCCATCGGTGACGCGGAAGGTGACGTACCAGTCACCCAGTGTGGCCAGTTCCGGTTTCCACAGGAAAGCCGACCCGACCACCGCGGCGCCGGGCGGGGCCCCCACCGCGGCCCAGGTCAGGGTGTCGCCGTTGATGTCCGTGGCCACCAGGGGCAGGTTCAGCTCGCTACCCAGAGTGATGCGCGGATCGCCCACCGTCGCCAGTACCGGCGCGGCATTGGTGACTTGGATGACGACCGAGTCCGGGTCGCTGAACACCTGTTCCACATCAACGACCAGGTAGACCACATACAGGCCGCGCGCCGCCGGGGCAGTGAAACTCGGCTGGGCCGCCGTCGAGTCGCTCAGCACCAGGCCGGGAGGCGCCGCCCAGTGGAAACCCAGGGTCTGCCCGTCGCCGGCGCCCCCGCTGGCCGCGCCGTCGAGTTGTCCCGCAGTACCAGCGACCACGCTCTGATCCGGGCCCGCTTCCGCCCACGGCAGGCCATTGGCCAGGCTGGCACTGGCGACCAGGACGACCGCCAGCAGGCTGCTGGCCAGCCGTGTCCACCCGCGGCCCTGGCGCCGCAGGCAAGGTACGAATGGTGCCATAGTCATGGGTTCGACCTCCGTGCGAAGGACGTTGACGCCACATGCGCGCGGGTTCAGCGCAGAGAACGGCCGGACCGGGCACGGGCGGTGTGTGTACGCGATTATGCACAGGCAAATACGAAAACGCAGTCCAGCTGTCAACCATGCACCGGCGGTGGCGCATGCGGCGCCCACCGACACGCTTGGGGGCTCGGTCACCGACGTCCGACCCGCCCGGTGGTCGCCGCCGCCAGTCGGGGGCGGGCGGTCTGCGGGTCAGAAACCGTGACTGCGACCGTAGCTGACCAGCCCACCCAGCAGCATGTCAATGGCAATGGCGGTGAGCACCAGGCCCATCAACCGCTCGCCGGCCACCATCACCTGCGGATGCAGCAGCGGCCGCAGGCGCTCAGCGGCCAGGAAGATCACCGCGCTGGCAGCAATAGCAATGGCAATGGCGCCGGCCCACGCCCACAGGCGCCCGGGCTCGGCGCCCGACAGCACCATGGCGGTGACAATCGCCGCCGGCCCGGCCACCAACGGCACGGCGATGGGGACAATGAAGGGCTCACCACTGCCCTCGGGCGCTCCCAGGCGGGGGCCCGAGCCGGGGAAGATCATGTTGAGGGCGATCAGGAACAGGATGACACCGCCCGCGATGCGCAGCGTCTCCTCGCTCAGCCGCAACAGTCCCAGCAGTTGCCGCCCGCCGACCAGGAACGCCAGCAGTACCACCAGGGCAATGGCGCATTCGCGCAGGATCAGGCGCCGCCGCCGCGTCGGCGGCACGTCGCGCAGCAGCGCCAGCAACGGCGGCACATTGCCCAGTGGATCGGTGATCAGGATCAGTAGCAGGGTGGTCGAAAGAAAAGTCTGCCGCATCCGCGTCTCCTCGTCCCGGCAGCCGACCGTTCGGGCTGCGGCCGGTGGACCTAGCCGGGCCCGCCGGCGCCCTGACCCGCCGGACCGTGGCCGCGCGCGGTCCGGCTGCCGCTCCGGCGCGAGGGCGGGGGGCCGGGGGCCGAGGTCGGGCTGACCCTTGCCAGCCCTGGCCCAGTCCGGCTCGCGGGCGCCTCTCTTGCCGGGCGGACCA
Source organism: uncultured Gemmatimonadota bacterium (assembly GCA_903893785.1). Lineage (GTDB taxonomy): Bacteria > Latescibacterota > UBA2968 > UBA8231 > UBA8231 > CAITNQ01. The sequence goes on along the minus strand of CAITNQ010000143.1, from coordinate 1,874 downwards.
AGCACCGCGTACCGCCGCGCGGCCGGTCGCGCCAGCGCCTTGCGCCGGCGCCGGCCGTTCAGCGCGCCCGGCGCATCCGCAGCCGCAGGTGGTTCCGTTCGCCGACCCGTTCGTAGGTAATGTCGTCGACCGTGCCGCGCAGCAGCAACAGGCCCAGTCCCTCGGGCTGCCGCTCGGCCACGGGGGTTGAGGTGGCCGGCAGGACGGCGGCCAGGGGATCAAACGGGACCCCCGCGTCCACCACTTCGACGGCAAAGCCGTCCGCGGGTTCGCTCAGGCGGAGTTCGTAGCTGGCGCGGTGCTGGTAGGCGCAGCCCACCTGGTTGATTGCCAGTTCGTCCAGGTGCGCGTGGCGGCAGATGTTGGTTGTGGCTTCTTCCACCGCCAACTGCAATCGGGTTGACTGGCCCGGGTCCAAGCCGGCGCGCTCGGCGCCCTGGGCGACAAAAGCCAGCGTCGCCGCCAGTTCACCGGGGTCGGCCCTGAAGGTGCGGCAGGTTTGCCGCGTCGGCTCGGCCAGCGTCCGCTCCCTTGCTCGGTGGCGGCAGTCCAGACGAACCAACAGCGAGACCAATCCGCCCAGCGATAGCAGGCCGGCAAAGACACCCGTGGTCACGGCCGGGTCGCTGCAGCGCAGGCGGACCCAGGCCAGCAGCAGCGGGCCGGCCAGACCAGCGGCGGCCCAGGCGGTCAGCATGTACCCGTGCAGGGCGCCCAGGTGCCGGGTGCCGAACAGGTCGGCGATGTACGCCGGCATGCAGGCGAACCCGCCGCCGTAGCAGGCCATGACGAGCAGGATCAGCAGGGGCAACAGGAGCCGATGAGTGACGTGGCCCAGCAGCAGGAACAGCGGCACCTGCAGGGCGAAAAACAGCGTGTACGTGTTGGCCCGACCGAGGCGGTCGGAAGCCGAAGCCCAGGCCAGGCGCCCGCCGCCGTTGAACAGGCCCATGATGCCCACCATGGCCGCCGCCTGGGACGCGCTCAGGCCCGCCCGTTCCTGGACCAAGGTCGCCGCCACGGAGATGACCGCGACGCCACTGGTTACGTTGATGAACAGCATGGTCCACAGGCAGGCGAACCGCCGTGTCAGCACGGCTTGATGCGCCGCCAACGGGCCCGGGTCCACGCTCGTCTGCCCGGCCGACGCGGTCCCGCCCCGCCCGCCAGCCGGCGCCCATCCCGGCGGTGGTGGCGCCAGGTACTGGGCGGCAGCGAAGATGACGACGCTATAGACCGTCCCGAGGGCGAAGAAGGTGGACGCGAGCCCCAGGCGGGTCATCAACTGCTGGGCCACCGGCCCGGCGACTAGCGCCGCGAAACCAAAGCCCATGATCGCCAGCCCCGTAGCCAGGCCCCGGCGGTCGGGGAACCACTTGACCAGGGTCGATACCGGCGCCACGTAGCCCACGCCCAGACCGATGCCGCCCAAGACGCCATAGCCCAGATACAGACCGTAGAGGCTGCGGCCCATCACCGCCCACCCCGCGACCAGCAAGCCGGCGCCGAAGAAGGCGGCCGCCAACATGGCGGTCCTGCGGGGGCCCACCCTCTCGACCAGCTGCCCCAGAAGCGCGGCGGACAGACCGAGGAAGACGATCGCCAGGCTGAAGGTGAACTGCACCTGCGGCAGCGGCCAGCCCAGCTGCTCAGTAAGGGGTCGCGACCAGACGCTCCAGGCGTAGACCGAACCGATGGAGACGTGAATGCCGACCGCGGCGGCGGCGATCGACCAGCGGTTCCTCATCGCGCTCCCCTCGCCGGCTCATGCATCCGGTGCGGCCCCGGGCTCTGCGTTGGGTCCGCAGCTGAACGGCCGGGACCGCCACGGTCCGCCGCGGCCCGGCTCGTGGGTCCCAAGGCGGGCGCCGGGG
>CAITNQ010000142.1 GCA_903893785.1 uncultured Gemmatimonadota bacterium | reverse complement strand
GACAGATGCTCGCGCAGCATGCGACTGCTGAACGCGGGGTCGTCCCAAGGGATCTTCTCGCCCTCGGCCCACGGGCGCGGGGCGGCCTCACGGTTGACGACATCCACTATCTGCATGGCACCTCACGGAACGGCGGCTGGGGATGGTGTGGGGAGCCCTCACCATCACAGCGGGTTGAAGATCGGGCACTTGGCCCCATTCCGCTATGTCGCTCAAAACACTCATTGTCTAGCCGGCCGTTGGGAAACGGCATCGCGCCTGGCGGCGAAGGCAGGGTTGGTGTGAATAGCCGCCATGGCGGCTTGTTCGCCGTCGGTGGGGGGGCCAGGGCAGGAAGTGCCTGGGGCGGGCGCGCCGAGGTCCCGGAAACGTCTCCAGAGGGCTGCGCAAAGGGCAAAAAGGGCCCCCCTCGCCGGCCCTGCAGGCTCCGCGGGGTGCCGATACTGAAACGCTGCTGCATCAGCCGTGCCAGGTTGTGTGCGGCCAGGTGGATGCCCATGCATTTTCTGATCTTCTCCAAGCCGCGCAGGTGGACGCGACGAAGACCACCGGTCTCCAAACTATGAGCGAAGCTGCGTTGGGTACACTCCGCCCGCTTCTTCTGCAGGGCACGACTCCGACGGCGCCGGATGCGACGGCGATTGGCCAGCACCGCGGCCCAGTACCCATAGCGAAAGGTGCCACAGGTGCCCTGGTAACGTGCCGGCCGACTCGGACCCGGGCTGGACGTGAGGGGCGAAGGCGGTTATGTCCTGCCGCCGCCGTCAAACCACCGGAGCGGCCGCCAGCACATCCGGGAGCTGGCGCATCAGCCGGAAGGATGTGGGATCCTGCCGGGGCCTGCGTGGTTGCTCGACCGCATCCTCGGTCGAGGCTGGGCGGCAGACCGTCGCTTGCCCGAGAGCATCGGCGAAGGGACGCGCAACCCCGAGCTGTGGCGCGAGGTCTGCGCTTTGGCGCGCCGCAGAGGGTCCCCGGACGAGCCGGTCGCGGGACTACTGATCGTCAACCAACGTTGTTCGCCGCCCGGTGAGCTTGAGTATGTCGAGGCGCTGGCCGGACGGGCACACGCGTCATACCGACCCGCCGGGCGCATGGTCTCGGACGCTTGGTCCACGTTCGGTTGCGCGTGACCGCAGGCTCCGTAGGTTGTTGGCGCAGGCGGTGGGCGCCGCCGATTCGGCCGAGGGCCGGGCGATGGCTGCCAGCGGATCATCCACCTACCGCGTTGCCTCTTCGCCAATAGGTAATCGCGTCCCCCGGTGTGCAGGTTCGCATGCGCTTCCTGGTGTATTCGGACGTGACAGCGCAGACTCTGCCACAGCGCCTTGGCTCGCCAGAGTACAGCTACCATTTCGTGTTGCAGGGCTTCCTGCCGGCGCTGCGGCAGTTGGGCGACGTGGAGCAGCTCGAGCGTGCGCACCCCGATGCGGATCGGCGGTACGACGCCTGCGAGGCCCGCGGCGAAGATTGTCTGCTGTTCAGCTTCAGCCCGCCCCACCGAACCCCGCTGCCTCAGCGCTGCCCGGTGGTCCCCGTCATCGCCTGGGAGTATGACACACTCCCGAACGAGGTCGGCGATGGTTCGGGGGGCGACGACTGGGTCGAGTATTTCCGCCGGGCTGGCCGGCTGGTCGTCCACTCGCGGCATACCGTACAGGTCGTTCGCCGGCATCTGGGGTCTGATTTCCCAGTAGCGTCGATCCCCTGTCCGGTGTGGGACCGTTTCGAAACGTGCCGCGCCCAATACCCGGCGGCTGCGCGCACGGAACCGACGGTTCTCGAGTTCGCCGGGGCGACTACCGATTCGGCTAGAACCGACCTTTCCCTTCCGGTCTGGCCGGCGAGCGAGGCTGAGGTGCTCCCTTGGGAGCGGCGCTTTCAGGCCGCCTGGCGGCGCCTCCGCGCCTTCCGCCGCGACATCACCTGGGACCTGCTTTCGCCGGCCACGGCCGCGCGTGTCGACCGAACCGTCGCTGCTGTCGCGGACTGGTGCCGTCGTCGCGGTGCGCCCACTGCTGTCGGGACCACGGCCGTGCCGTTGTCGGGGGTGGTCTATACGTCGGTGTTCAACCCCCACGACGGACGCAAGAACTGGCTGGACATGGTCCTGGCGTTCTGCACCGCGTTGCGCGGACAGGACGACGCGGTGCTGGTCCTCAAGTTCGCGCACCGTGACCCGGAACTGCCAATGGCCCTGCTGGACTACGCTCTGCGCCGCCTGCCCCCGTTCCGCTGCCGGGTGGTGGCGACCAACGCCTTCCTCGATGACCTGGCGTACGAGCGCCTGATTGGTGTAACCACGTACGCGGTCAACTCCTCGCGCGGCGAGGGGCAGTGTCTCCCACTGATGGAGTTCATGGCCTGCGGACGGCCGGCTTTGGCGCCGCGCCATACGGCCCTGGGCGACTACATCGATACCTCCACGGCCTTTGTCGCCGACTCCGACCTCGAACCGTGCTGCTGGCCGCAGGATCGCCTGGGCCGGTACCGGGCCCACCAGCACCGGCTGAACTGGATGTCGATGGTTCGGTGCTTCGAGGACAGCTACCACGTGGCCCGCTACCAACCGGGCCGGTACCGCGCCATGGCGCAGGCCGCTCAGGCCCGGCAGGAGGCGAACTGCTCCCTGCGCGCGGCGGTGGCGCGGCTGCGGCAGTTCCTCGATCTGCCGGCCGACGTAGGTAGGCCGGCGGGGCGCCCGGACACCGAGGGGGGCGTTCCGACCAGCCCGGCAGCAGGCCCTGGTGCCAACCGGGTCGGAACCGCGGTGAAGATGCCGGCTGCCGCCACCGCGGCTCTGACGGCCACGGTCGGGACGGCGGCCCGGCCCGGCGTCGCCGGAGAGTCAGGGTGTTG
>CAITNQ010000141.1 GCA_903893785.1 uncultured Gemmatimonadota bacterium | reverse complement strand
CGTCCACGCCGAAAAGCTCAGCGGCATCGCGCACCCGCAACTGCATACCCCCCCGTTGGCTGTGGCTCCAGTCGGCGCCGCCGTCTCCCGACGGCGGTCAGAAAAGCAAACACGTGCATGTCCGTGACCTCGGCAAGTCATGCGCCAAGCCGGCCGACCCCCCCGCGGGGCAGTGCAGATGGGCACGGTCTCCTGTCCTCCCGCCGCCAGCCTGGGTCCTGGGCGTCATGGTCGGCACGTCAGGGGCCGAGCCGCCACATGCGCCGTTGGGCAGTGCAGACGGGCACGGTTCCCTGCCTTCCCGCCGCCAGCCTGGGTCCTGGGCGTCATGGTCGGCACGTCAGGGGCCGAGCCGGCCGACCGGCCGCGGGGCGGTGCCGGTGGGCCCGGCGGCCGGTCTCCCTGCTGCCCGTGTCGGTCCGGGCCAACAGCGCCTGGTCTGTTCGACCCGGCCCCGCATCGCCCGCGGCACCCGCGGCGATGGCCCGGCGTGTGGAGACGGGGGCCGCGTGGACAGGCCGCCGGCAGGCCGGCGACGGCTGCCCACAGCCGCCTGGGCGACCGCCGGCTGCACCCTGGCACAGGGGTCCGGGCGACGGCGCGCATCGACAGGACGACGACCACAGGCCAGTTTATTTACCTCCGCGCCCGCCGCCCGAGGTGGTGCTACCGGCCCCGATCGGCCGGCTGTGGTGCCGCGACGGGTCCCGGTGACGATGGCCGGCGATCGGCCGCCGCGCCGACCGGCGGTAACCGGCCAACCCAGATCGGAGCAACGCCTTGCCTGGCCAGACAAGCGCCACCATCGACGTCCCGTCCTGTCGCGTGCCGGTTTGGCTCCGCTGCGATGTGCTGGTCTGCGGCGGTGGTTGCGCCGGCGTGACCGCCGCCGTGGCCGCGGCTCGGCGCGGCTGCCGCGTGACGCTGCTGGAACGCTGGCCCACGGTCGGCGGGATGGCGACCAACGGTCTGGTCAATGCCTGGCACCGCAGCGACCGTGAGAAGGTGGTCATCAACGGTCTCGTAGAGGAGGCCGCTGAGCGGGCCGCACGGCACGGCTGGATTCGCCGCGACCGCAACTTCCCGCACGCCCATGAGACGCACTGGTTCGATCCCGAGGGCATGCGCCTGGTTTGGCAGCGCCTCCTGGACGACGCGGGCGTCACCACTGTGTGCCATCTCGCTGCTGGCGAACCGCTAGTGACGGACCGGCGCCTTGTGGGCGTGCTGTGTGACACGGCGCAGGGCCGCCGGGCGCTCCTGGCCGACATCGTCATCGACGCAACCGGCGATGGTACCGTGGCCGCCAAGGCGGGCGTACCCTGGCAGATGGGTCGTGCGGACGATGGCCGGGTCCAGGGCATGACGCTGACCTTCTCCCTGCGGGGAATTGACGAGGACGCGGTGGCGCGTGTGCCCCACGAGAAGGTACACCAGGTCATCGACGCGATGGCCGAGCAGGCGCGGGACGGGCGGTTGCCGCCGTTCAACGACGGCAACATGCGGGGGTCTTTCACGTACTGGGGCGCGCCCAATCACATGATCTGGAATGTCTGCCCGGTGGCCGGGAACCCCCTGGATGAGCTTGAGCTCTCGCGCCTGAACGCGCGGGCGCACGAGTATGTCGTGCAATACCTGGATTTCCTGCGGACCCACATGCCGGGCATGGCCCACGCCGAGATCAACCAAACGGCTTTTGCCCTGGGCGTCCGCGAGTCACGCCGCATCGAAGCGGGCACGCAGTTGACGGCGAACATGGTCCTGGGCGCCGCCAAGTCGGCAGAGGCGGTCGGCCACGGCGTCTGGATGGTCGACATCCATGACCCGGAGGGCAGCGGCCACACGACATTCTCTGACCCTGGCGAACATCACCGTCTGCGTCTCGGCACCAGTTACCATATCCCGCTGGGCATGTGCCTGCACCCTGACTGGCCCAACCTGGGTGTGGTGGGCCGCTGTGCCTGGTCCACCCATCAGGCCCATGCGTCGGTGCGCGTGCAGACCCACTGCATGGTCATGGGGCAGGGCGTGGGTACCGCCGCCGCCATGGCGCTCGCCGGCGGCGTACCGATGCGTGCCGTTCAACTGCCGCTGCTGCAGCAGGAACTTCGCCGGGACGGGGTGTACCTGGAGGATGTGCCGAAACCCGCATGACCGCGCCGCGCGCCGCCATACCGGCGCCACCTCGTCGGCGCGGCGCGGTCGCGCCACCGGTGCCTTGCCGCCAGGGGCGTCCCGGTTACATTGGGGACCGGTCCGGCGGCGCCCCCAACTCACGAAACACGCCGTGCCGATCGACGAGGAAGGGCTCCTGCCATGATCAGTGTTCCCGTTGAGTTTGTGCTCTTCGCATTCACATTGGTCGGCGTGGCCGTGTTCCACCGCCACACCTTTGCCGTGGCGGCTAGCGGCCTGGCGACCATCGCGGCATACAAGGTAGCCTTCTCCGGTTTCCACCACGGCAGCGGATGGGCCGGCCTGATCCTGCATCTGGGGCACGAGTGGGTCGTCCTGGTCAACCTGTTCTGCCTCCTGATGGGTTTCGCACTGCTAGCGCGGCACTTCGAGGACAGCCGCATTCCGGAGATGCTGCCCCGCTTCCTGCCCGACGGCTGGCCGGGAGGGTGGGTGCTGCTGGCGCTGATTGCCCTGCTGTCCAGCTTCCTG
>CAITNQ010000140.1 GCA_903893785.1 uncultured Gemmatimonadota bacterium | reverse complement strand
GGCGCCCAGCGGGTCTGGCTGCGGCTCGGGCCGCCCTGCCGCCCGTCCGCTGGCTGGGGGCATGCGCCTCCGCCCGCCGCCACACTTCGGACAGGCGACCTGGGCCCGGGCTCGTGCCAGCCGTGCCGCCACCCTGGCTGGTCGACGACCCCCTCACGATGTTATGGCCGGGCTAGGGCCGGCCCCCGATCGCGGGCGATGGGTCGGTACCTCACGCCGCTGCGCGCACTCGTCGTCGTCGGTAGGCAGTTGGCTCGGGCTGTCCAGCCCACCTTGAGCCGGACAGGTCATCGGCGTGCTGTGGCCCGCGCGAGGAGGCTCTACCCAGGCTCGACCCAGGACCGCGTCGTCGGCACGGGAGGCGTGGTGTCTCCCGTTGCCAGGACCAGACAACCAGGGAGGATCCATGTACCTCAAACACATGCGCCCCGAACAGATTCGTGCCGCCATTGCGCGCGACCTGGCCGTGATCGTTCCCATCGGCTGCGTCGAGTGCCACGGTTACCATCTGCCGGTCGGATGCGACACCCTGATCGTCGAGGAGGTGGCCAGGAGAGTGGCCGCCCGCATTGACTGCGTTGTCGCACCGACGGTGGACTATGGCCCCACCGGGTACGACGTCTCCGGTCCTGAACTCGGGACCATGGACGTGGCTCCGGAGGAATTGCTGGCTTACGCCCGAGGGATGCTGCGAGGGCTGTTGCGCTTGGGTTTCCGGCGCATTGTGGTCTGGGTGTTCCATCAGGGCGACCGTGGCCCGTTGGCCACCACGTTCCACCTTGCCGGGACGCGCCTGGTCGAGGAGTTGATGTGCCGGGAACGGGGCGAGGGCTGGTGGGGGGCTGCCAAACCGGTCGCCGGCGACCGCACCTTTGGTGTCATCGAGGTCCGCAGCGTGGTCCACCCCAAGTCCACGCCGCCTGCCGGCGGCGACCACGCCGGGCTCAACGAAACCTCCTACATGCTGGCCGCGTGCGGACCACATGTGGATATGGGCGCCCTGCGCGCCGATGGTCCTTGGTACACCCTGCACGAGGGCGACCTGAGCCGCGATGGCACCGCGGCGCGGGGCGAGTTGATGTTCGAGGCCATGGCGGCGGCGTGGGCCGAGGAACTGGCCCCGGCTGCCAAGGCATAGGCAACCCGCTGGCAGGTGACGCCGCGGGGCCCGCGGCTTGCGCGCCGAGGCCCGCCGGCCCGTGGTGGGTGAGGAGGCCACGGGCCGGCCGACCGGGTGCTGCTGGGCCCCGGTCCCATGGCGCCGCGCGCGTCGCCCGCGCTGTCGCTCGCGCCGCCCTTCGCCAGAGCGCCCCCTGGCCCCATGGGGCGGCCCGCCTCGATCATGCCGTCGCTCGCGCCGCCCGTCGTCGGGACTGGCTTCCCGTCGCTAGCCCTTGTTCAGGCGCTGCCTGGGTACGGGTCGGCGATAGGTTGCGGGATGTCGATCGGGTAGCGGCCGCACTCGTGGCACGTCTCCACCATGGCCTGGTAGTTCGCCAGCGGCGTGCGCACCAGAATGCTGTGGCTGGAGGACAGGATGAGTCCGCCCCCGCCGGCGGCCTGCTGCAGCGCGTACAGCGTTTGTTCGCGGACCTGGTCCACTGTCCCGCGCGCCAGGGTGTCGGTGGACACGCCACCCCACAGCGTCAGCCGGTTCCCGAAGAGCTCTTTGATCTGCTCGATCCGTTCCACCGGTTGGATCGCCTGGTAGGCATCCATGCCCGCGGCTACCATCTGATCGAGGATGGCCCGGTTGTTGCCGCACGAGTGGAAAAGGCAAGGGAAACCGAAGCCGTGAACAATGTCGCACTGCCGTTTCATGGCCGGCGCGTACACGCGGGCAAACGTGGCGGGCGAAACGAAGGGACCGGAGTTGTACCCGTAGTCACTGCCGATGGCGACCCCATCGATGCCAAGGTCGGCGAAGGGCTCGATGGCCTTGGTGAGACCCTCAGCGCCCTCGCGCTCACGGGCGGCTACCCGTTCCGGCTGTTCGGCCACCTCGATGAACATGTCTGCCGACCAACCCGACGAATAGCCCAAGCCGTGGAAACGCCCCGGTCGCAGGAAAACGAAGTGTGTCTTCCCCAGACATCGGGTTACGTAGCGCGCCAGCTCCAGTTCTGACTCATCGTACGTCTCGGGCAGACAGAAACCGTTGCCTGCCATGCCTTTGCCGCTGAGGCTGTGGATCCCGATATCCTCGGTGTCAGCCGAGTACTTGAGCAGGTTCCCGTTGGCGTCGCGCCACATGTCCGGCGCCACCTGCTCGGGGCGGAGGAAGGGCATGTCGCGGTGCGGGACAGCATTGACAGGCACCATGTCGATGCCCATGGTGAGGGTGAAATCGACGATATCGCGGCCCAGTGCCGCGACCACCTCGTCGCGGCGACCGTCCCACAGCGCTTCGTAGTAACGGCGCTTTCCCCGCCAGTACACCTGCCTTCCCAGAGCCGCGGCAATGACTGAGTAGTCGGTGGCGAACTCCCCATGGGGTACCCGGTCGGGGGGCTCGTGCCGCAGGGCGGCCAGAACTCTGTCCTTGGGCGTCATTGGTCTGCCTCCGCTGCTGACGGGTGGACGAGCATAACGTGCGTTGGTGCCGCCGGCGCCGTCAACGCGGCCCATAGCGAGGGCCGTGCGGGCAGTCCGCGCTCGCCTTGCGCGTCTACGCGACCTGCGGGCTCCATGGTGCCTGCCGCCCGCCACGGGCAGTGCCGTCAGTGCGATGGGCCGACCCGGCTGGACCGGCGCCCATCGGGGGCGCCGCCGCCGCCCCAGCGCCTTGTTGCCGGCCGCTCCCATGGCTACCGTTACCCACATCGCTCACGCCCAGGCCGGCTGGCTGGGTGCAGCGCGTGCCGCCCCAGAGCTGGGGTTCCGTCGCCCATACCCGGGCCCGGCAACCGGTCGGGGCGTTCCATGCCGATCGTGACCACTCCCAGGAGGAATGATGGATCGCGTCAATCTCGCCTTTGCCGGCCTCGGTGGCCGTGGTGCCGGCTTGGTCGACCTGGTGGCCGAAATGGACGATGTCCACGTGCCCGCCGTCTGTGATGTATACCCGGATCGGGTCGACGACAAGGTCCGGAGGGTCGAGTCAGCCTTCGGTTACCGCCCGGCGGCCTACACCGACTACCGCCAGATGCTAGCCCGGGACGACCTGGACGGCATTGTTATCGCCACCAGTTGGACCACCCACGTGGAGATCGCGCTCGCGGCGATGCGTCGCGGCATGTACGCGGCCGTCGAGGTCGGGGGCGCGTCTTCGGTGCAGGAGTGTTGGGAGTTGGTACGCGTCAGCGAGGAAACCGGCGTGCCCTTCATGCTCTTGGAGAACTGCTGCTACGGCCGCGAGGAGATGGCCGTGCTCAACATGGTGAAGAAAGGACTGTTCGGGGAGTTGGTGCACTGCCAGTGCGGTTACGAACACGACCTGCGTTCCGAGATCACCCGGGGCGGCGAGAACCGCCACTACCGCCTGGAGAACTTCACCCACCGCAACGGCGAGCTGTATCCGACGCATGGCATGGGCCCCATCGCCAAGATGCTCGACATCAACAAGGGGAACCGCTTCATCTCGCTCGTCTCCATGACCACCAAGTCGCGGGGTTTACACGAGTACGCACTCAACGAACTCGGTCCGGAGCACCCTCAGTACAACACCGTGTTCAACCAGGGCGATGTCACCACTACCATGATCAAGTGTGCGCGTGGCGAGACCGTGTTGCTGACCCACGACTGCTCGCTGCCACGCCCGTATTCCCGTGCGCAGCGCGTCCAGGGCACCAAAGGCATCTGGATGGAAGACAAAAACGCCATCCACTTCGACGGCATGCCGGGCGAGCACTGGGCGCCCATGGCTGAGTTCCTGGCCCAACACGACCATCCTGTTTGGCACCATTTCCTTAACGACGGCGTGCGCGGGGGCCACGGCGGCATGGATTACCTCGTTCAGCGGTCGTACATCGAGGCGATCAAGGCGGGACGCCAGACGCCCATCGACGTGTATGATTCGGTCGCCTGGATGGCCATCACCTGCCTGTCGGAGGACTCCATTGCCTGTGGCAGCGCTCCCGTACCCTTCCCCGACTTCACCAACGGCAAATGGATCAGCCGGCGTCCTCGCCCCGACTGCTACTGGACCCTTGATGGGGTTTACGACGGCGAGCGCTGAGCTGCCCTGATGTCGCGCCGAGCTGCCGGCGCCCGGACCGCGCGGATGCCGTGGGCGGTGCCGCGAGTGGTTCTGGGCCGCGGGAGGCCCGAGGCATTGGGTCGTCTGCGCCGCCCGGTTTCTGGGACCGTTGCGGGTTCCTGACAAGGCGCGATTCAGTTTCTACTGCATTTCCGGATAGCTCGAGCCCTGGACGCAAATGCGTCCGGGGCTTCTCTATTGTGTTCCGGCCATCCGTTGTCGGGCGAAAAGCGGCCTGTACGTGTTCCAGATCACAGTGTATCGTGCTGGCGCATGGCAAGTTAGCCTATGTGGGGAAGTGTTGTCAGGACCTGGTTCGCGGTCTGCCCGGCCTCTGCGTCGGCCAGCGATCGCCTGCGAGTGGCGGCGTTGGAGTGGATTGGGTGTGCAACTGGGGATTCCGGTGTATCTTGGGGTACTGGGGGTAACATTCGCGCACCGGGTGCGATTGGGCACCCCGTGGGCACCCCGCTCCCCGCGTGCTGAGTGGGGCCAGGTAACCCCTGCGCGCAGGGGGCGATCGGAGCTTCGCGCCCGTTCAGCTCCCTGTGTGCGCAACGGCGGTTGTCACGCGCGGCCACGTGTCGCGATGGTGAACCGCTGCCAACCGTCGTTTCGGGGCCGTCCGGTGGGGTTGGGGCGGCCCCCCGGTTCGTTGAGTTCCGTGTCGTCGCGGCCGGCTCTGCCGCGCCGTTGATTGGCCATAGGAGGCGGGTATGAGCAAGCGTGCACGCGCAACGGTGGTCCGGTTGGCGACGATCTGGGCGATTTTGGCAGGCACGTCAAGCGCCTGGGGTGCGCTGACCTGGGTGCAGGAGCCCAACCCTACTCCGTATGTGGTGACGGCCGGGACCGGCGTGGTGGAATTCACTCTCGTCGCCCAGAGCGACGAGGCTGGTCCGGGGCAGATCACCTATACCATGCTCACCGGGCCCCCTGGGGCCACCTTCGTTGACGGCCGGTTCTACTATGCCCCAGGGCCTCCTGAGACCGGCTACTCACTCGCGCAGTTCATGGCCG
>CAITNQ010000139.1 GCA_903893785.1 uncultured Gemmatimonadota bacterium | reverse complement strand
GCTGTACAGCTGCAGCGAAATGGGGGCGGGCATGACGAACTCCTTTGCTGGGGCGTGGGCAACCATGGCCCGGCGTCGGTGATCGGCCCATCGGCGCCGGGCCACCGCGCAGGAGTCTAAGGCAGGGAGGGAACCCGTGCCAGCCCGACCTGCCTTGACCGGGTCCGCCCGATGGCCTATCCCTGAAGACGGCACCCTGCCCCGGCCGGCGCCTTCGCGTCCGGGCTGCAGGGCACGCCCACGGGCGGTGACGACGACAGGAGGAAACCCATGCGCGACAGAGTCCGAGTAGGTGTGATCGGCTGCGGTAACATCAGCCCGCAATACTTCAAGTGGATGGCCACGTTTCGCGACCTCGACGTAGTGGCTTGTGCTGACCTGGACGGCGACAAGGCGCGGGCCCGAGCCGTTGAGTTCGGCGTTCCGCGCGCCTGCAGCGTGGACGACCTGCTCGCCGATGCGGCTATCGAGATCGTCCTCAATCTGACCGTGCCAGCCGCTCATGCGGCCGTCAACCTGCAGATCCTGCAGGCCGGCAAGCACGCGTACACCGAGAAGCCCTTTGCGGTGGAACGCGCCGACGGCCAGCAGGTCCTGGAGCTGGCGGCGGCCAAGGGACTGCTGACCGGGGGCGCGCCGGACACGTTCCTGGGCGGCGGCATCCAGACCTGCCGCAAACTGATCGACGACGGCGCCATCGGCCAACCCATCGCGGCGACGGCGTTCATGATGGGCCACGGCCCCGAGGGTTGGCATCCGAACCCGGACTTCTACTACCAGAAGGGCGGCGGCCCCATGTTCGACATGGGCCCCTACTACCTGACCGCCCTGGTCGCCCTGATGGGTCCGGTGCGCCGCGTCACGGGATGCACCGGCACCAGCTTCGCGGAACGGACCATCACCAACCCCAAGCTTCGTACCGGTGAGAAGATCCCCGTGCACACGCCCACCCACATCGCCGGCGTATTCGACTTCGCCTCCGGGGCCGTGGGGACGATCATCACCAGCTTCGACGTGTGGGCCCATAGCTGTCCGCGGATCGAGATCCACGGTACCGAAGCATCGCTGAGCGTCCCGGATCCCAACACCTTCCGCGGCCCGGTGCGCCTGCGCCGGCCGGGTGACAGTGACTGGACCGAAGTGCCGTTGACCCACAGCGAGGAGGTCGGCCGCGGGATGGCCGTGGCCGATATGGCCGTGGCCCTGCGCCAGGGGCGGCCCCACCGTGCCAGCGGCGGCCTCGCTTTCCACGTCTTGGACCTGATGCACGCCTTCCACGAGGCATCGGCACAGGGCCAGCACCTGGAGATCCGCAGCGGCGTGGAGCGGCCGGCCGCCCTGCCCGTGGGCCTGGAGCCGGGAACCCTCGACGACTGACGCACCGGCACGATGGACGGCCGGTCCTGGGACCTGGTGGAGTGCCTTGGCCGCGACTGCCACGGCAGCGGCTGTGGCAGTCGCTAAGCGGGGATCCGGGGCCGGGGCCATGGGAGGTGGTCGACCAGGACGGCCGCGTCGAAGCCGCGCCGTGGGATCCGGTGCGCCGGCAGTTGGCGTACCCGGCCGACCTGGCCGCCGGCGCCCGGCGCCGGTTCCGCCTGCGCCGGGCCACGTCGGCGCGCACCGGTCCCCGGGGGCGTCTGGACGTGTGCCTCGATGTCGCCGCGCGGTGCTGGCGCGTGGCGCTGCACGACCGGCATGGCACCCGGACGCACACCCTCCCCCTCCCGCCTGATTCGCCGGTTTGAGGGCTCCGGCCACCGCCAACGAGCCGTCAACCGCCCCAGTGGCCGCGGGTGAAGTCGGGGAACGGCAGAGCCAAGTTGCCCCAGGCCACCGAGATGTCCGACAGCGGGCCCGGTGCGCTCCAGGCTGCCGCATCATACACGTCGATGTCTGGTGGTTGCCCCTGACGCATCAGCTGAACCAGGCGGTAGTTCATGATGAAATCCATGCCGCCGTGGCCACCTAGCTGGCGGGCCAGCTCCCCCTGCTCGCGCCAGAGGGGATGCTCGAACTCAGCGCGGAACCCCTCCATGGGGACCCAGTCGTGGCCCGGCTGGCCATCGAAGAAGAACCGCGGTGGGTAGTCCACGAACGCGCCCTGAGTACCTTGGACCAGGTTAATGCGGCTGTAGGGCCGCGGCGTGACGACATCGTGCTGCAGCAGCACTGTGCGCCCCTGCGCCGTCTGCAGCAACGACGAATTCATGTCGCCACACGGGTACGCCTCGGAGCGCTTGGGCGAGTCAGCCGGCAGGTTGCGGTCGCGCCACGCTGCCAGTGAAGCCGACTGGCTGCTCATGGACACGAGGCGCGTGAAGCGGTCGCCGCGATGGATGTCCATGTACCGGGCCACCGGCCCCAGGCCGTGCGTCGGGTACAGGTTGCCGTTCCGCTGCCGGTGAGGTTCGCGCCGCCACAGTCCCTCCCCCTCATCGGCCAGCAGCATGCTGCGCAGGTCGTGTATGTAAGCGGCCTCGCCATGGGTGATGGTGCCGAACCGGCCGGCGCGGATCATGTTGAGCACCAACATCTCGGCGTACTCGTAACAGCAGTTCTCCAGAATCATGCAGTGCCGACGCGTGCGCTCCGAGGTGTCAACCATGAGCCAGCAGTCGGCCAGCGTGGTGGCCGCAGGCACCTCAACCGCCGCGTGTTTGCCGCAGTCCATGGCCCACACCGCCTGCGGTACGTGCCAGTCCCAGGGCGTGCACACGTACACCAAGTCCACGTCATCCCGCTCACACAGGCGACGCCAGTCCGACTCCACCGCGGGTTCCGGCTGCCCGGCTTTGAGCACTTGGTCGCGGGCCCGCGCCGCGTGCGCCGGCGAGCGGTCGCTGATGGCGGTTACGCGGGCGCCCGGCACAGCCAGCATCTCGTGCAGTTGCCCGGCCCCGCGGCCGCCGACGCCAATGAAGCCGACGCGGACCACATCGCAGGCGGCAAAGGGTACCCCCATCATGCTGTCGCCCTGGGCGGGTGGGACCTGCTCGACGTACGCCAGGGCTGCTGCTGCGCTCGCACCGATCTCGTCCATGGTTCCCTTCCCGCTGACCGCGTTCGCCGGATCGCCGAGGTGGCGCGCCCAAGCAAGAGGAGGACACACCTGGCGTCAAGGCAGGGGCCGCGCCATGGCCGTCGCGGCCAGCCGTCGGCGTCGCCTCCGGCCGCTGCCGGCCCGCTCGGGCCCGCGCGGCAGCCACCAGCCCGGGCGCCGTGGGCGCCAAGTCAGCAGCGCCGGGGAGTTGGCCGTTGCCTATGCATGGGTGTATGTTGGCGCTCAACGGACCCAGCCTCGTACCGGCCTCGAATACGGCTGAGCAGACCCCCTCCGGCGGCGCTTTGCCGTCGCCTTCAGGAGCGCGCCTATGGCCACCTCAGACCGCGGTGTGTCGGGGTACCCACGTACGCCCCACGGGACCCGGCGCCGACACACGGCGGGCGCCGCCAACGCGCCGACGGCCCGCCGGTCGGCGGCACCGAACCCTTCCCCAGCATGGCCCGCGAACCGACCCCATCCACGCGACGGAGGCGCGCGACGCCCGACCCGTGAACGGATCGCTGGGGTGCGCCTGGCTGCCGGCCAACCGACGGTCCGAACAGGACCCGGCTCAGGGACTCGCGTCCTATGGCTTTTCATGCTGCCGCTTTGCCTGTGGTACGCCTGTACCGGGCCTCAGGGCGACCCCGGACCCACCGGCCCTGCAGGCGCAGACGGACGCGATGGTGCGGCGGGAGTGGCCGGGCCTCAAGGCGACCCCGGACCCACCGGCCCTGCCGGTGCAGACGGACGCGATGGTGCGGCAGGGCCAGCCGGCCCCCCGGGCCCAACAGGGCCACCAGGCCCCGAAGGGCAGCCAGGGACTACCGGCGGGGTCGGCCCGCCAGGGCCTCAGGGCCCGGCCGGGGCGCCCGGGTCAGCCGGGGCATGGATCGACGCTGTCGCGTACGGCGCCACCAGTGGCGACGAAGTGGATGACTCGGGGGCCATCCAGGCGGCTTTGGACGCCGGCGCCCAAACCGGCAGACCGGTGTATCTGGCCGCCGGCACGTACCTGTGCTCACGGCCCCTCACCCTGGTCACCAACCAGTGTTTTTTCGGTGACGGGCGACGCCTCACCGTCGTCCGCACGCCGGGCTGCTCGGCCGTCACGCGGTCTGCCGACCAGGCCTTGGTCGACGGCGTGGTGCTGCGGGGCTTGGGTTTCGAAACCTCCGCCTATGGCGCCAATGACCTGGTCGGCCTTGACCTGGTGGCCTTCTCCCATTCCAGTTTCAGCGACCTCGAGATCCGGTACTACAAGGTCGGCATGCGACTGTCGCGCGGCCCCATGGCCGAGGCCAGCTTCTTCAACGAAGTCCGCAGCGTACGGGTCTTTGGCTGCGCCATTGGCGTGTTCATCGATGACTCATCGGGGTACAGCGTCAACGGCTGCACCTTCAGCGATATCATCGTGGAGGACGTGGGCGGCTGGGCCGGCGGCGATGGCTTCGTGCTGTCCGGTTACGGCCACAGCCTGACCGGCCTGTATGCGGGCATGCCCAACGGCAACTCGGCCCTGCGCCTGGAGCCCTGCACCGGCAACTGCATCATCAGCCGGCTGTACGGCGAGTCGTCGATGGCATGGCTGGTGGACAACGACCCGGGTACGGCGGCCAATGGTACCCGCAACTACCTGCTGGCGCCCCACATCGACAGCCTCACGATGCAGCTGCTGGCCCAACCCGGTGATCCGTACCTGGTCCTGCTGGCGCCGTACCCTTAGGCCATGGAACGCCCTGGCCGGGGCGGGGCACCCCCGTTACCGGGAATCGTCGGCCTCACGCCGCAGGGGTGGGCCCAGCCCCGGGATCTGTTTGTGGTCCTGTGGCGCCGCCGGTCCCGGCCCTGCGGCGCCCTGGTCGACCCCGTCGCGTCGCGCTCCCCTCAGTAGGTCCCCAACTGCTTGGCCAGCGCCACGATGCGCCGGTAGTTGTCGAGGCTGACGCTGTCCGGTATGGAGTGGTCTTCGGCCAGGATGTAACCGCCGTTCTGCTTCAGCACCGGCACCAGGCGGCGCATCTCGGCTTCGATCTGGTCGATATGGTCCCAGAGCATGGCGTTAAGTCCGCCGTGCAGCAACAGGCGGTCGCCATAGGTCTGCTTGAGGTGAATGGGGTCCATGCCGGCCTTCACCTCCAGAGGGTTGAGGCCATCGAGACCAATGTCAACCAACTCCGGCACGAGCTTGTTGATGTTGCCGCACGAGTGCAGCCGGGCCACTATGCCACGCGCATGGGCCCACTCGATAGCGCGCTGCTGCACGGGCTTGAGGACCTGCCGGTAGGTGTCCACCGAGAAGAAGGCGCCGTTGCGGTACCCCATGTCGTCGGGCCAGTG
>CAITNQ010000138.1 GCA_903893785.1 uncultured Gemmatimonadota bacterium | reverse complement strand
GCCACAGTCGCCGCCGGCGCCAAATCGTACCCGCTGGAACGCTTCCGCGTAGCCATCAGCTCGCTGTTCCGTGCGCGACCGGTACGCGGCAAGCCCCCTGGCCATTCGGCGGTAGTCGACTGCGCACAGCTGCGACCGGTGACAAGACAGCGCCCGCATCTTGACGCCCATGACCGACGTAATATCGACAGCCACGTCCGCATGGAGAGGGCTCCAGGTTTCGTAACCGTAAACCTGGGTCGGGAAATGGGCCGTTTCTGCTGCGGCTACTTCCGCGAGGACGGCGTATGCCGCGCGGTGGTCCGGATGGCCATCGAGCCCGTGCGGTGTGTACAGGATCGACGGACGACACTCGGCGATGATTAGACAGAGCTTCGCCAGAACAGCGGTGTCACCTCTCAACGCGCCCTCTGTTCCGTCCAGGAATTCCGGCTGCCCAGCGCCCAGGACGCGGCAAGCGTGAAGGGCCTCCCTGGCCCGCAGTTCGCCACGCTCGGCCACCGACAGCCACGGGAACGCTTGGCTCGCGCCGCCCTTAGTCATGTAAACGACGGTGACAGCCTGCCCAGCCAAGACGTGCCGGCGTATGGTTCCGCCGCAGCCGATGACC
This sequence comes from uncultured Gemmatimonadota bacterium, assembly GCA_903893785.1. GTDB lineage: Bacteria > Latescibacterota > UBA2968 > UBA8231 > UBA8231 > CAITNQ01. The sequence continues at coordinate 1,033 of CAITNQ010000138.1, read as the reverse complement.
TCGTCGTCAGGATGCGGCGCGATGACCATGACAGGCCCCGGCCCCGGTAACCACGGCCGGATCACGTGGTGGCAGCGGGCATGAGCGCGACCGACGGACGCTCGCCCACTCGCGCACAGGGCACGCAAGGCCTTCGCGAATCGGCTGCGTAGAACTGCCGGGAGTTTGACAGCCAAACCTTCTCCACGGCGGCTGGGGGTTCAGTCGCCGGTCAGGGAACGGGGACGCGCTATTGCCGCGTCGCAGAAATGGCTAGACAAGGGGTTGTAGCGTGGGTGCATTATCTCGTGCCTTGACGACAGGAGGGACACGAGATGATCGGACGCCCGTTGAAGCCCATCGAGATGACTGCGGGCACACGCCGGCAACTGGAGTCTCGGGCGAACTCGCGGTCGTTGCCACACAGCCAGGTGGTGCGAGCCCGCGTGGCTTTGATGGCGGCGGACGGCGTGCCGAACGGCGTCATCGCGACGGCCGTCGGCCTGTCGCGCGCCAGTGTTGGCAAGTAGCGACAGCGGTTCATCGACAGCGGCCTCGCGGGGTTCTACGGCGAAGTTCGGCCTGGAGCGCCACGGTCCATCTCCGACGAGCAAATCAGTACGGTCGTTTGTGACACGCCCCAGGAAAACCGGAGACTGGTTTGCGTGAGTGCAGCCACTCGGACTGCAGCGGACTGTTGGGCGTAGTAGGCTTGCTCAAACTGGGCCGGCGCCATGTAACCCAGCGGCTCCAGGAGACGCTCGTGGTTGTACCAGCCGACCCACGCCAGAGTCGCCAGTTCGACTTCCCGGCGGTTGGCCCACTGCGGGCGGCGACCGATCACTTCGGTTTTGTACAGGCCGTTGACGGTCTCGGCCAGGGCATTGTCGTAGGCGTCACCCACACTACCCACCGAGGCCGTGAGGCCCGCATCGATCAATCGCTGTGTGTACCGCAAGCTGAGATATTGCGACCCCCTGTCGCTATGGTGCACCAAGCCAGGCGCGGGCCGCCGGGCCCACAGCGCCTGCTCCAAGGCGTCCAACGGCAGGTG
>CAITNQ010000137.1 GCA_903893785.1 uncultured Gemmatimonadota bacterium | reverse complement strand
GGGTGGCCGACAGCGCCGACGGGCGGCCCTACCGTTCCATTGTTGCCCGGGGCCCCCGGTGCCAGGGGACGCAGTCAGTCCATGGCGACTTCCGCCGGTCCGGCGGACCCGCGCCCGGGTTGGGCATCGAACTCTGGCGCCAGTAGAGGCTACGTGGATCCGACAGGCCCCGCCCGGGTCAGGGCATGGGCCCGAGTTCGGTGACCAGCTCGCACGCTGGCTGATGTGGCCGCGGCGCGGTTACCCAGGCCTGGCCGCCCGCGGGCCTGTACCTGGCTCCACGGGCGCGCCGGCCCGCGGCGACGCCCGCGGTCAGCCGAAAAGCAGCCCCAGATAGAAGCGCAGGTCCAGCAGGCGCCGCCGATCGTCCGGATCCAGCAGCATGGCCGAAATCGCGGCGCTGATTTCCGGCCGCCGGGCCGCCCGGCGAATGACCAGGTTGACCAGCCAGCGCCGGTGCGCCAAGCGGTGCATGCGGGTGCTGGTGTTCAGTTCGCCTCCCAGCGCGGCCCACACCGTGTCTTCGTAGCGGCGGAGGAAACCCGCGCTGACATTGTCTGCCTGGCAGGCCTGAAACGCGGTGTCAGCCGCCAGGCGCGCCGACAGCAACGAGTTACCGATCCCCTCACCCGTGAACGGATCGATCAGGCCCGCGGCATCACCAATCAGCATCAGCCCCTCGCCGACCGCTGGTCGCCGCCGGCTGCCAACGGGCAGGTTCCAGCCCACCGGCCGTTCCAGCGGTCGCGCCGCCGCCATCCGGGCGGCAAAGCGCGGCAAAGCCAGCGCCCGGGCCAATGCCTGACGCAGGTCAACGCCGTGACGCTTGAGGTCCGCGTGGTTCATGCCAATGCCCACATTGGCGCGCCCCTGGCCGGCTGGGAAGAGCCACAGGTACCCCGGCAACACCTCATCGACAAAATGGAGCTCGATCTGGTCGTCCAGGCCGGCGACGCCTTCGTAATAGCAGCGCAGGGCCACCATCCAGTGCTGCGGGTCGTGCGCGTACAGGCCCGCCCGCCGCGCCACGACCGAACTGAAGCCATCGGCGCCGATGACCACTCGTCCGCGGAAGCGCACGGCTTCGCCCCTGGAGTTGACGCCGCGGACGCCGGTGGCGCGGCCATCCTGCCACTCCAGGTCATGGACCGTCAACCCTGACTCGCAGCGGTACGCCGCGGCCTGGGCCCGGCAGAACAGCAGATTGTCGAAGTGGAGGCGGGGTACCACGTACCCCTCAGCGGCGGTGGCTGCCGCCCGGGGCTGACCCGGCCGCGCCGGTGGGGTGAGGGCTACGCTGACCGTGTCGCCAGCCGGACTGCCGAAGACCAGGCGCCGGATGGGGGCTCCGGGCAGGGAGCGCACGGCGGGCAGCAGGTCCAGGCGGTCCAGTTCCACCACGCTGCGCCCCGAGAGTGCATCACCGCATGTCTTGTCGCGGGGGAAACGCGCCTTATCGAGGAGCAGCACCCGCAGGCCGAGGCGCTGGGCGTGCAGCGTGAAGGCGGCTCCCGCCGGGCCGGCGCCGACGACAATGGCGTCATAGGATTCAGTCTGACTCATGGTTCCTGAAGATAGGTCCGAACCCATGCCTAACAAGCCGCGTTTGTGCGCCTTTCGACCTCGCGGTCTGCAGCCCTGGCCTGACCGGCGGTCCGCACCGCAACTCCGCCGTTGCCCCGTGCCAGCGCCAGCTTGGCACCGCCCACCGCGCCCCGCGCCGGGCCTGCCTGGCCTCCGGAGGTGGCCGGCCGCCGGCCGATTGCGCGGTCACCGGCGGCGGCGGCATCCCCTCGGCCCAGGCCGGCCGCCGGCGGCTTCTCAGCCCCGCGGTCTGCGGCCCTGGCCCGCCCCCGCGGGCCCGCGTCCCGTCGCAGTCGTTGCCCCGCGCCAGCGCCAGCGTGCCACTCCTGACGCTCCATGCCGGCCGCCTCGCCCGCGGCAGCGGCGATGGCTTCTTGCCAGCCTTGGGGGCGTGGCTACATTTCTCCTCACATCCCCCTCAAACCATCAGGAGCGTGGACCCATGAGCAGCGAAACTCCCACTGGCCACGGGGTGGAGGAGCGTGCGTTTCAGACCGAAGTGCAACAGCTGCTTCACCTACTCATCCACTCGTTGTACACGCATTCGGAGATCTTCCTCCGCGAGCTGATCTCCAATGCATCGGACGCCCTCGACAAGGTCCGGCACCGAGCCCTTACCGATAAAGGCGTGCTCGACGCCGACGCCGATCTGGAGATCAGCATCGACGTGAGCAGCAGCGCCAAGACACTGACGCTGTCGGACACGGGCATCGGCATGACGCGCGACGAGGTCGTGCGCAACATTGGCACCATCGCCCATTCGGGTTCGGCCGAGTTCCTCAAGCGTCTCGCCGAGAGCAAAGAGCAGGGAACCCAGGAGCAGTTGAAACTCATCGGCCAGTTCGGTGTCGGTTTCTACGCCGTGTTCATGGTGGCCGAGCGCGTCGTGCTGACCAGTCGCAGCGCCGACCCTGACGCCGAGGCGGTCATGTGGGAATCCACGGGCGACGGCACGTACACGCTGGCGCCCGCCGACAAGAAGGAGCGCGGGACCGAGATCAAGATCTACCTGCGCGACGACTGCAGCGAGTACCTGGACGCCCATCGTCTTGAGGGCATCATCCGTCGGCACTCGGACTTCGTGGGATACCCCATCAAGGTCGGCGGCAAGCAGGTCAACAACACGGCCGCGCTCTGGACGCGCCCCCGCAGCGAGGTCACGGCGGAGCAATACAACGAGTTCTACACGCACCTGACTGGCGATCCCGAAGCGCCGCTGGCCCACGAGCATGTCATCGTCGACGTGCCCATCCAGTTCTACGCCATCCTGTACCTGCCGCGGCAAACGCCCATGCCGTGGCTGTTCAATCCCGAACCCAAGGTGGCCGTGCATCTGCACGTGCGGCGCGTGTTCATCCAGGACGACTGCAAAGAGCTCCTGCCGTTGTACCTGCGCTTTGTCCGCGGCGTTGTGGACTGTGACGATCTGCCGCTGAACGTGTCGCGTGAGACGCTGCAGCACAGCCCGGTCATGGCCAAGGTGCGCGCCACCCTCGTGCGGCGCGTCCTCAGCCTGCTCGAGGACATGGCCAAGAAGGACGAGTCCCAGTACCTGACCTTCTGGCGGGCGTACGGCACCGTGCTCAAGGAGGGCGTGCCCAGCGACACCGAAAACCGCGACCGCGTCGCCGGGTTGCTTCGTTTCCCGTCGTCGCTGGAAGATGATCCGACGACGGTGGTTTCGCTGCAGACCTACGTCGATCGCATGCAGAGCGACCAGAAGCACATCTACTACCTGGCCGGCGAAAACCGCGAGGCCATTGCCCAGAGCCCGCTGCTGGAGACCTTCCGTCAGCGTGGGCTGGAAGTGCTGCTGCTTGACGAACACATCGACGAGTGGGTGGTGAACCACCTGCACAAGTTCGGTGACAAGGAGTTCCAGGCGGTCGACGCGGCCGACCTGGACCTGGGTGCCCCGCCGCGCATCGAGGGGGTGGAAGATGCCTCCCGCGAGCAGACGATCGAACTGGTCAGTTTCCTCAAGAAGCAGCTGGAAGGCCGCGTGTCCGATGTCAAGGAGTCCACTCGGCTCACCGACAGCCCTTGCGTGTTGGTGGTGCCCCAAGGCGGCCTGAGCCAAAACATGGAGCGGCTGCTGAAGATGACCGACCGCCAGTTCGAAGCCACGCGCCGCGTGTTGGAGATCAACCCTCGCCACGCCATCATCCGTAACCTGGGTCAGGTGCTGCAGCGCGACCGTGATTCCGCCGAACTGCGCGAATGGGCTCACGTACTGGTGGACTACGTGCTCCTGGGCGAGGGCACGGTGGAGAACCCCCAACGAGTCACCCGCGGTCTGCAGTCGCTGCTGGAGGTAGCCAGCGCGTCCCGGGCAGGGCAGGGGAGCTGACATGGGGGCTTCCGTCCAGGCCCAGGCTGCCGCGGCACGTGGGGCCGCACGCCATCTGGCCACCGCCACCGGCGCCCAGCGGGACGCGGCGCTGGTGGCCATTGCCACCGCCCTGCGCGACCGGCGCGACGCCGTGCTGGCTGCCAACCGCGAGGACCTGGCCCTGGCGACGGAGCAGGTGCAGCGGGGCGAGTTGGCGGCGCCCCTGCTCAAGCGGTTGGACCTGAGCGCCAAGTACGAAGCCACGGTAGCCATGGTCGACAGCGTGCGCCAGCAGCCCGACCCCACCGGGCTGACGCAGAGCGCGGTCGAACTGGACGAAGGACTGACAGTCTACCGGGTCACCGTGCCCATCGGCGTCATCGGGGTGATTTTCGAGTCACGCCCCGACGCCCTGGTGCAGATCGCCAGCCTGTGTCTGAAGTCCGGCAACGCCGTTCTGCTTAAGGGAGGCCGCGAAGCCGCCGCCACCAACCGCGCCTTGGCCGAGGTGATCGTGGCGGCCACTGCCGACCTGCCGGGCATTCCTGCCGGCTGGCTGACACTATTGGAGACGCGCGAAGAGGTCGGCGCCCTGTTGGCCCTGGATCAGGACGTGGACCTGATCATCCCGCGCGGCTCCAACGAGTTTGTGGCGCACATCATGCGCCACACGCGCATCCCGGTCATGGGCCACGCCGACGGCATCTGCCATGTGTATGTGGACCAGGCGGCTGACCTGGAGCAAGCGGTGCGCATTGTGGTCGACGCCAAGACCCAATACGTTGCCGTGTGCAACGCCGCCGAAACGCTGCTGGTCCACGCGCAGGTCGCACCGGCCTTTCTAGCGCGCGCGGTGCCGGCTTTGGTCGCCAAGGGCGTGGCCCTGCGCGGCGATGAACGGGCCTGCGCGATCTGCCCGGGGGCCATGGCGCCGGCCACCGAGGCCGACTGGTCGACCGAGTACCTGGACCTGATCCTGTCAGTTCGAGTCGTTGATTCGCTGACCGCTGCCGTGGCGCACATCAATCGCTACGGCAGCCACCACACCGACGCCATCGTTACCGCTGACCGCGACGCTGCTGTCAGCTTCATGCGGGCAGTGGACTCATCGTCGGTGATGCACAATGCCTCAACGCGCTTCGCCGACGGCTTCCGGTACGGTTTGGGTGCTGAAGTGGGCATCAGCACTAGCCGCCTTCATAGCCGCGGGCCGGTGGGACTGGAGGGGCTGGTCACCTACAAGTACCTGTTGGAGGGCCAGGGCCAGGTGGTCGCCGATTACGAGGGCAGCGCCCCGAAAGCGTATGCGCACCGGCGGCTGGCGTCCTGTTGGCCCGGGGCCGGCTGTCCGGCACGGCCGACTGTAAAGCGCCACATTTTCCTCTGCGCCACACCGACCAAACCCAAGTGTCAGTCTGGCGATGCAGGCGCCGCGTGCTGGGAGTACCTGAAGAACCGGCTGGCTGAACTGGGGCTGGGGCATCCCCGTCACGGTGGCATACAGCGCAGCAAAGCCGATTGCCTGCGCGTGTGCCGGTCCGGTCCGGTCGCGGTCGTGTACCCCGAGGGCGTCTACTACGGCGAGCTCAACATCGAACGGCTCGAACGCATCATCCAGGAGCACCTTATCGGTGGCCAGCCCGTCACCGAGTACATCCTGGCGGACCCCTTTGCGGCCCCCTGAGGGGCGGGCTGCCGGCGCGGTCTCGTCAGCTTGGCGAGGGCGGTCGGGCGTGGGCCGCGCCACCCACTGCGCGAGAACGGCTTGCGGCGATTCGGCCCTCATGCCGGTCCGCGCGACCACCCAACTCGGCGGTTCGGCTGCCGACGCGGCCGCCTGACGGCAGCATCTGGCTGTTCAGCCGGAAGGTTTGGTGGTGCGAGCGCTCCGTTCGGCGCTTGGGCTGCCGACGCCGCCGCCTGACGGCCGTATCTG
>CAITNQ010000136.1 GCA_903893785.1 uncultured Gemmatimonadota bacterium | reverse complement strand
GCAGCCATGGCCGGTCAGGGCGCCCCCCAGGAGATCGGCCACCAGCAGCAGCCCGTACCCTTTGTGCCCGCCCAAGGGCAGCAGCACGCCGCCGTCATACAGATCGGCCGGGTCGGTCGTGGGCCGGTGCTCGCGGTCCAGCAGCCAGCCGGCGGGGATGGCCTCGCCTTTGGACCGGGCGACTCGGAGTTTGCCCTCCGCGCCCGCTGAGCTGGCGAAGTCGACCAGCACCGGTTCGCCGCTGCGCGGGAACGCAAAGGCGAACGGGTTGGTGCCGAACACTCGGTCGGTGCCGCCGAACGGGGCCACCAAGGGCGACGAGTTACAGGTTGCCCAGCCAATCATGCCATGCGGCACGGCCATCAGCGCGTACTCCCCCAGCCGGCCGACATGGCCGGCGCGGCGCAGGGCCACAGCGCCCAGGGCGTGCTGGCGCGCCTTGTCGATGGCCAGCTCCATGGCGCCGCGGGCGGCGATCTGCCCGAAAGCGTGGTGGGCATCGACCAGGGCCGTGGTGGAGGTTTCGCGAAGCACCTCCAGGCAGGCACCCGGGTCGAGTTCACCCCGTCTGATCTCGCCGGCGTACCGGGGCAACTGGATCACGCCGTGAGAGTCGTGCCCGGTCAGGTTGGCCTCCACAAGCGAAACCGCCACCTGCCGCGCCGTGGGCAGCGGCACCCCCACGGCCCTGAGGATCCGCGTGGCGGCGTCGGTCAGCTGGGCAGCCTGAAGCACGGGCATGGGAACCACCTCCTCTGCAATGGGTGTCCTTGGCGCGACCCGTTCTGTGCAGCTATCATACGCATGCACGGGCCTGCGGTCGCTCCGGCGCGCGCCACAGGGACGCCCCCAAGAGCTGCGCCCCGCCCCACTCACGCAACGCCATCGGCCATGACCGCTGTCGCCACGGCGCTGCCGGTGCCCCGGAAGATTGAGGAGCTAGCCATGGAACCATTGCTGTCGGCTGCTGACCAGACGCCCGACGCCCACCGACCCGATGTAGAGGTGCGGCTGCACCTGGGCCGACCGACGGTCTTCGTCGACGGTCAACCCACAGCCCTGTCAGGCTTCAACACTTTCGGTCGACCGGCTTTCGAGCGCTCCATGGCCATGGCCTATGGTCACCGGTTTCAGGTTTACTTCATCAGCCCCGAGACGCCGCGCGCCTGGCCTGAGACGCGCTTCTGGGTTGGCGACGAGGTCAGCGCGCAGCCGTTACCTCTGGGTGACGGCGAGCCCTTCGACCTGGACGAGCAGGCCCGGCACGTGCTCGCTGGGGACCCCGAAGCGTACCTCATGGTTCGCTTCGGGGTCGATCCACCCCATTCGTGGACCGAGCGGCACGCCGACCAACTCTTTGTCAGCGCCAACGGCACGCCCGGGCAGGTGCCGTCGTTGGCGTCGGCAACCTTCGCGGACCAGGCCGAGGCGGTGTCGGCGGCCGTGGTGGCCTACTGCGAATCGCGCCCCTGGGCCCACCGCGTCCTCGGTTACGCCAACTTCGGTGTCCGTGAGGGGACGCACGCGCCCCTGTGCGAAGGGTACCTGTATGACTATGGGCCGGCCATGCTGGCCCGCTGGCGCCAGTTCCTGCACGCCCGGTACACCACTGACGAGGCGCTGCAGCAGGCCTATGGCGATCCGCACCTGACCCGGGCCGAGGCACCTGTGCCGCGCGACCCGCTGCGCGGCCCCGTCCCCGAAGTGCAGCAGATGCCCTACTGGCAGGGCGCGGCGACCAACCAACCCCTCAGGGACTACCTCGAACTGCAGCGCGAGCTCTTCCTGTCCTTCCTCCGCCGTCTGGGCGCCGCCATGCGCGGCGCGGCCCCCAGACGCGTCCTCTGCCTGCACGACGCCCTCAAACAAACCATGCTGGGCTGGAGCAACTGGGGTTTCTTCGACTACCCGGGCGCCGGCCAGGGCACATCCTGGGGTTTGGCGTACCCCGAGTACCTGACCGGCTCGGGTAGCTGGGGTGTGGCCGAAGTTCTGGAAGCTCCGGGGTTCGACGGGCTCATCACTCCCCATGACTACCATGCCCGCGGCGTCGGCGGCGTCTATGAACCCGAGGGTATTGCCGATTCGGTGGCCCTTCGGGGACGCCTGTTCTACGCCGAAATGGACACGCGCACGTACGCCAACCCGACTAACGAGATTGGTCTGGCGCGCGACGATCGCGAGTACGCCGCGATCACCTGGCGGAACCTGGCCACCGGCTGGACGCGCGGCTGGAACTCGTATTGGATGGAGTTCGGCGGCGGTTGGTTCGACACGCCGGGGATTCAGGAGCTGTTCGACCGTCAAGTGGCAGCGATCGGCGAGTCCCTGACCTGGGCGCACCAGACGGTACCGGGCATTGCCATGGTGATCGACGATCGGGCGGTGCTGGAAACCAACGGCGCCGGCAACTACCTCAACGAGGCGATCACCTGGGAGTGGAAGCTCGGCCTGGCGCGCTGTGGAGTGCCCTTCCGGATCTACCTGCTCGACGACCTGGAGCGAGAGGATTTCCCTCCGCATCGCGTCTTCTACTTCCCGAACCTGTTCCGCGCCGACCAGGCCCGGTGGGAACGCGTGGCCGACAAGGTACTCGCTGATGGTCGCGTGGTGGTGTGGGGCCCGGGGTCGGGCATCACTGACGGCGCCGCCGTTGGCGCGGAGTCGGCGCGTCGGCTGACAGGTTTCGGTTTCGAGGTCATTGCCGCCAACGCCGCCCGCCGGGTGTTGCTGTCGCGCTTCGACCACCCGATCACGGCCGGATTGCCGGCCGATAGCCAGTACGGTGGCCCGCTGGCCTACGGACCGGTGCTCTTGCCCAGAGACTGCACTGAGTTGGGCCTGGCGTGGACCAAGGGCGGGTTCAACCATGTCGGGCTGGGACTGCGCGAAGCGGGCCGAGGAGCCGCCGGCAGTCCGGTTCCGGGCGGCCGCGGTCCGGGCGACTACGCGGCGCTCTTCACGGCCGCCTGCGGGCTCCCGGCCAGTCTGTGGCGAGGTATCGCTCGCTATGCCGGTGCCCATGTGTACTGCGAGTCGAACGACATCCTGCTGGCCGACACGAGCATTGTCGCCCTGCATTCGCTGCAGGGCGGCCCCAAGAGTATCGCCCTGCCGCATGCCCACCGCGTCTGGGACATCATCGCCAACCGGGAGCATGCCCCCGGCACATCTCTGATCGAGTTCGACCTCGTGCCACCCGAGACCCGGGTCTTCCGCCTTGACGCGTTGTCGGCGGAACCGGGGCCGCGCGCCGAGGCGGCGGCCGCGGCCGGCCCCCGGCGCGGCCGGGACCGGGCAAGGGCCTCAGGGCAGCGACGCCGCTGACTCCGCCTGAGGGGGTGCCCGGGCAGCCCCCGGCGCCCGGAACGGAACCCGGGCCGAAAGGCACCGGCTCAGTCCACCGTGGGGACGATGCCGAACTGGTACACCGTGGCGCAATCAACGTACAACCGAACCGCCAGTTGCCGCGACTCCGGGACCGACGGCAAGGAGGCACGCCCGCCCCAGCGCACGGTGACGTCCAGATGGTCGCCGACAAGCGGCAGGCAGTCTTCCTTGGCGTACCCGGCGATGGGTGCGGTCCCGATGCCCGCGTTGGCGGCCTCTGAGCTGTCGAACAGGGCCACGCGCACCGAACCACCCGGATGCGTGCTCAGGTTCAGGTGCACGCTCTGGCCAGGCCCCACCTCGTCGCCATCGAAGCGGAGCTCCAGCTCGTCGATCAGGGTGGTGCCCGCGCCCAGAACGCGGCCTCGAGGCCAATGGGCGCGATGGATCAGCATGGCGCCATTCTCCCGGTAGAAGGCGCGCATCCGTGCCGGGTCGAGTCCAGCCTCGCGCGGCAGGAACGAATGGCGGCACTGGCCGTTGCACAGATAGAGCCAGTCCTCGCTGGCCGTGGAGGTGACGTACGGTGCCGCGTAGTAACCGCTGTGGAAGAGGGTACCCGGGGGCGTGGGCGCCAGGAAACTGGGCCGACCGGGCAGGTGTCGCCAACTGCCGCCGTCACGCTCTCGCCAGGCCAGCGACAGGTGTTCCTCGGCCGGTCCGCCAAACATGGGATAGACGCGGCCCTGGGCCACGTAGTCCTGCCCCTCGTGGAGCCAGTCGCAGTATTCGTTCTGAACCAGGCCGAAGATGACGTCCGGCTGCGGGAACCAGCTCATGTAGTAGTAGTCGCAGACCACGGCACCGTACGTCCGGGCCCGAATGTCGTCGTAGTCGTCGGGAGTCAGAGCGAGGATCTCAGGCGTGAAAAGGCCCTGCCGCATCTCGGCCGTATACACATCGCGGCGCCAGACGCCGCCGTAGCGACGGTTCTTGCGAAAGGCATAGCGCACGCAGTTCGACCAGGGGTCCCAACACGCCGTGGCCGTGTCACCGGGAATGAAACGTGGCAGGTCTTCGTCCACCACCCAGTGCAGGCCATCGGCCGAATGGGCCGTATAGTGCCCGTAGCTGTACCATTTGCGCGACCAACCGTCGAGCCGCTGCGGCGTGCGCGCCGAGTCGGCGGTCCCAAAGGCACGGTACCGATGAGTGGGGGGAGCCAGGGGATCTACCATCACCGTGGTACCGCCGAAGGGCAGGTCGACCAGGTTGTTGTCCGAGCGGCCGCCGAATTCGACCAGTCCGAGCGCTGGTTTGCGCCACGTCAGTCCATCGTTGGATTCGGCATAGCCAACGGTGTAGCTGATCCACAGCTTGTTGTCAGGGCCCCATTGCCAGGCGTTGTACCACATACGGTACATGCCCTGGTCGTGGATCACCGAGGGGAAGATGCCGCCGGCCTCGTCCACCGGGGTGTCGTTGGGGATGACCGGGCCGACGATCTCGGGCGTGGCCTGTACCGGCCGAATGGCGGTGCCCCAGTGCCAAACGTGCGGGTTGGTTTCGAGCAGCTGCTGCATGGCTGACCTCGGCTGGCCCCCAGGGCCGGGGGCGGTGGGAGAGGGGCGGCGACCAGGGCCCAGGGCCCTGCCCGTCCGCGTGCTCCTGGCGCGTCAGCAAGCGGCTGTGATGCCATGGTCCGGCCGCCGTGCCTCAAGCTGAGTTAACCATGGCCCACACCGAAGCCCGGGGGACGGACGCCCGCAGCCACGGACTGGGCGCGCCCGATCGGCCGCGCCGGCAGCACCCCGCGCCGCCGGGCGGCGGCACGGGGCTTGACCGCCATGGTACCAGGCAGCTTCGTCTACCCGGCTTGAGGCGTCAAGAGCGCCCCCAGCGGCCGGCAACGTAGGCCGGGACGCGATCGTCGGCACGGCACCGAGCCGAGACCAAGATCGATGGCCGGTGAACCGAACCGCGCACCCGGGAGGAATAGGGCCGGACAGGGTGACGCGCCGTGCGGCGGCGCAGCCGGGGCGGACCGCCAAGACGCGTAGCGAGCGGCCGCGGGCGAACCGAGCCGCGCACCCGGGAGGAACACGCCCCCCGCCCCGGGGGCCGCGCCGCGGCCAGGCATCAATCGAGCCGATGGGGCGGGTGCGCCCAAGGGCGGCGCGCGGGCGCGGTGGCCAGGCATGCAGCCGCGTCGGCGGCCGTGTCCGTGGAGTGACCACGGCCGCGAGCCGGCCCGACGCAGCCCGGAACGGCGTGGGTCTCGAACCCGACACCATGGAAGGGACGCTAGATGTCCGCAGGGGACGACGGCATGGAACCGGTACAGGCAGGTTTCATCGGCGCCGGCAACTTCATCGGCGCGCACCATCTGCTGACCGCGCGTGACAGCCCGTTGCTGGCGATCGCCGCGATCGCGGACCTGGACGAGTCACTGCTGGCGCGCCATGCCAACCGCATGCCGGTGGGGTACACGACCACGGACTACCGCCGCGTTCTCGATGACCCCAGCGTGGAGTTGGTGATCATCGGTACCAAGCAGGACTTACACGCGCGCCTCATTGTCGAGAGCCTGGACGCCGGCAAGTGGGTGTTCTGCGAGAAGCCCATGGCCGAGACGCAGGCCGAAACCGAGGCGGTGCTGGCCGCCGAGGCCCGCAATCGGGGCCGACTGGCGGTTGGCTTCAACCGCCGCTTTGCCCCGGCTTACGCCCAGTGCAAGCGCCTGATGCAGACCGTGCCGCGTCCGTGGTACGTCAATTACCGCCTCATGTACCCCAACCCGACGCAACCCGACGGTACGGATTTCTACTCACAGCACGAACGCATCCTCTACGAAGGGTGTCACATCCTCGACCTGGTGTCCTGGCTCCTGGAAGCCGCACCGCGGCGGGTGTTCATGACCGGCGACCGCAGGCGCAACAACTGCTGCCTCCTGGATTACGCCGATGGCTCACAGGTCTCGTTCATGTGCGGTTCGATGGGCTCGTACTGCCTGTGGAAGGAGTACATGGAGGTGTTCGGCACCTGGGTGGGCATCACCATCAGCGATTTCACCGATATGCGCGTCCGCGGTTTCGAGGGCGAGTTCGACCGCGTGTACCCGCCCCACCTCGGTGAGCACGCTGACTCGATCTTGACCCACGGCTTCGACTTCTACGAGGCGTACAAGGTCGAACGGATGTACGAGGCCCGCGAAGCGTACCGGAGCCGCTACGGCATGGCCATCGAGCACGTGCGGCGACCGACGCCACCCGGCTTTGAGATCAGCCAGTACGGCCCCGAGCACCCGGATCTGTGGGGTTTCATCCCGGACAAAGGTTGGGTCCAGTCTCTGGAGCACTTCGCCGACAGCCTGCGTCGCCAGACGGCGCCGGAGAACGCCGACGGCGCGGCCGGAGCTTTGAGCACGCGCCTGGCGCTGGCCCTGCTGCGGTCGCTGGACACGGGCCAGGCGGTCACGCTCGAAGCCGAGGGTTGACCCGGCCCTTCGCGTCTGGCCACGGACAAGCGTTCGAGAGCGCAGCGACGCCGGCGGCAGCATGTGGCCGGCGTCGCTGCGCGGTGCGCGTTCGTCGGGCCAGGTGGGTTACCCGGCCCTTTGGCCGTCGCGCACGCCGGCTTGGCCCGTGTGGGTCTGGCGAGCGCGGCATTGCCCGCTGCGGGCACCGATGCAGCCGGAGCCTGGCTCGTCGAACAAGGCTGGCCGTCGCGGCAGTTCGGCGCTAGCTTTGGCGGACCGCGGCGCGCGGGGCGCCCGGACCGGCCACGCGCACGAAGGACTTCGCGATGACGGCACCGCCACAGACAACCACGGCCGCACCGCCGGGTCATGAGCCGGCGGGCGGCCGCCTGCTTTCGCTGGACGTGGTCCGAGGTCTGATCGTTCTGCTCATGCTGTTTGTCAACGACATGCCCGGGGTCGCCGGCACTCCCGCCTGGCTCAAACACATCGAACCGTCCAGTGCCGACGGCATGACGCTGCCGGACTTCGTCTTCCCCTGCTTCCTGTTCATCGTCGGACTGTCGATTCCGCTAGCGCTGGAGGGGCGTCTGGCCGGCGGCGCTTCCTGGGTCTCGCTGTGGCGTCATGTGTTGGCACGCACGGCCAGCTTGCTGGTGATGGGTGTGTTCATGGTCAATGATCCGGCCGGGCAGGGAGCGGTCCTGCATCCCTACGCCTGGCGGCTGCTGAGCCTGGGCGGCATGGTCCTGGCCTGGAACGACTGGCAGGGATCGGTGCAGCGGACCCGCCTGCTGCGCGGCTTGGGTGTGGGGGCTCTGGTGCTGGCGGCGTTGTTGTTCCGTGGCAACGCCAGCACCGGCGCCCTGATCGAGATGACCCCGCAGTGGTGGGGCATCCTGGGCCTGATCGGCTGGGCATACCTGGTAGCGTGCGCGGTCTACTCGCTGGCTCGACGCGAACCGGCGGCGCTGGTGGGCGCCACGGTCCTGCTCTACTGCGTGTATGCCGCCAACTCAACTGGACTCTTCGCGGGTTTGTGGCTGGATCGCTGGATCGACATCGGCGGGATCTTGGGCGCCAACGGGGCCATGGCCGTCTCGGGCACGGTGCTGGGGGCCATGTTGCTGCCCACCTCGCGCTTGGGCACGCCCCGAGCGCGCCTGAGCTGGGCCTGCATCTACGGGGCGTGCCTGCTACTGGCGGCCCTGTTGCTGCATACCCTCCACGATGTCAGCCAGGTGTTCATCTACAACAAGATCGCCTCGACACCGCCGGCAGGATTGCTGACGGCCGGTCCGGCCACGTGGCTGTGGGCCGCGGTCTATGCGCTGGTGGACGTGCGCGGGTGGCGGCGAGGTACGGCCTTCGTAGCCGCGGCCGGGCGCAATGCCCTCTTCGCCTTCATCCTCGGCCCCATTCTCTACTACCTGCTGTGGTGGTCGCCGGCCCTGTTGGGCGGCTTCGGGCTCCACGCCGCGCTCGGTTCGCCGTTCGCACTCGGACTGATGCGCGCCCTCGGCTTCAGCGTTCTGGTCGTCTGGCTCGCCCAGGCGTTGCGGCGCGCCGGGGTCCGCCTGCGCGTCTGACGGTGTCGCTCGCCACCGACCCGGGCGCCACCCGCCAGGCCTAGTGGTCGCGGCAACCGCCGGGGTCGCGGGTGCAGCCGCCCGGCGACCGCGGGCCAGGCTGCAGACTCGTCGCCTCGCCAACGGCAAGGAGGACCACGCCATGCCCCACCGCCAACTGACCGCCCTGCACGTCATGCCGCTGCTGCCGGGCCGCGAGCTCGAACTGGCTGCGGATGCCACGCTTCTGCTGCGCTACGGGGTCTGCACCCAGGTCGCCTGTATGATGACCCTGGTGCCGGAGGGTGACCCGCCCGCCGACAAAGCCCGCATCCTGGGCGACCGGTTCGTGGCCTTCCGCCGCGCACTGGGTGGCGACGCCGCGCGCGTCGGCATTCTGGCTCAGGCCACCATCGGTCATGGCTGGGTCCCGGACGAGCCGGCTCCCTACCAGAAGATCATCCGTCCGGACGGCAACGCAGCGTACCAGATGTGCCCTTTGGACGCGGCGTTCCAGGCCCACATGCGCGATGCCTTCGGGGTGCTGGCGGCGCTGCGACCGGCCTTCCTCATGATCGACGACGATTTCCGACTGCTCACGGGCCGCAACGGCTGCTATTGCCCGCTGCACCTGCAGGAAGCCAGCCTCCGCCTGGGGCGCGAGCTGGACCGCCCGAAGCTGCTGGAAGCCCTGCGGACCAACGTCGCCGCCGCACGGGCCTATGACGACGTGCTGCTGGCGTCGCTGATGCGGCTCGCCGGCGTCATCCGCGATGCCATCGACGCGGTCGATCCGACCCTCCCGGGCAGTTTCTGCGCCTGCTATGGCGACATCCGCCACGCCAATCCGCTGGTGCGACGCCTGGCCGGCGCCGGGCAGGCGCGCGTTGTCCGCATCAACAACGCCCGTTACCTGACCGCCGAAATGCGTTCTTTCCCCACCCGCATGTACCACGGCGCGGCCCAGATCGCCGGGCTCGATCCCGAGTTCGTCGTTCTGGCCGAAACAGATCCCTGCCCCCATAACCGCTACAGCACGGGCGCCCACCTGATGCATGCCCACTACACGGGGTCGATCCTGGAGGGGTGCCACGGGGCCAAGCACTGGTTGACGCGCACCCACGCCCACCAACCGGCCAGCGGAACCGCATACCGGGCTCTGCTGGCGGACCACCACGGCTTCTACGAAGCCCTGTTCCAGGCTGTCCAGGACAGCCGGCCCATCGGCTACGTCGCGGCTGCTCTGCCGACCGCGCCCTGGTTCAACGCTCCGCCCGACCACGGCGACCGCTGCGGCTCGGCCAGGTCCTGGGCCCCCTTGATGGGCGTCTTGGGCCTGCCGTGTAACTTCGCCCGGAACCCCGAGCTGCCCACAATGATGACCGGTGCCGACGTCGAGTTATTCACCGACGACGAGTTGCGCGAACGACGGCGGCACGGCCTGCTGCTCGACGGTTCGGCCGCCGAGGCGCTGGCAGAACGCGGCTTGGCGGTAGACATAGGCGTCCACGCCGAACCGTGGACCGGGCCGGCGGTGTCGGCGGAAAAGTGGGGCAGCACGGTGCTGGGAAGGGATGCGCGCTATTCGCGCTTGACACCGCTCAGCCCGCGCACGCGGGTCCACGCCATGCTACTGCATCGACCCAATGGCGTCAGCGAGCACTACACCGAACTGGGGCCGGCCGTCACGCTCCACGAGGGCGCCGACGGCGTTCGGGTGGCCGTGCTGGCCGCCAGTTGCGGCACCAGTAACTCGCTGACCGAGCCCGGCATGAGCTTCTACGATGAGGACCGCAAACGGCAACTCGTCGAGCTGCTGGCCTATGTGTGCGGCGCGCCAGTGCCGTTCTACTACCCGGGCGATGCCGAGGTGTATGTCAAGCTGCGGCGCTTTGCCGACGGTCGGTACCTGCTGGCCCTGTTTAACCTGGGTCACGACCCGCTGGCGGCCATCCCACTGGTCACGGCAGCGGCGCGGATCCAAGCCGAGACGCTCGCCCCCGACGGCACCTGGCAACCCACGGTTTTCGCTGATGGTTGCCTGCACACGCCCCTGCTGCCGGCCGCGCCCCGCGTGTTCCGTCTATCCGTGGCCGTCTGAGGGCCGCCAGCGCACCCGCCGGTCGCCGGCTGCAGCCGGCGCCGACGGGTCACCGCAGGCCAGGGCAGAACGCGGCTGTCCTCAGGAGAACAGGACCACAGCGCCGTCCTGTTTGGCACTCTCGATCTCGGCCCGCACCAGCCGCACCGTGTCCATGGCGCTCTGTGGACTGACGATCTGCGGCGGCCGGCCGCTGGCGATGCAGTCGAGGAAGTAGACACCCTCCAGGAAATAGCCGCCAGCGGAGGTGATGTTCAGGCCGACATGCAGGTCGCCGAGGGGATTGGGCAGTTCCGGATGCTCGATCGTGCCGTCGGGCCGGTACACCGCCAGCGTCGGCGTGTGGCCACTGTGGTAATGCACGGCGCCGTCGGTGAAGGTCGCGTGGTAGCCCATGGTGAAAGGGAAGCCCGGGGGTTGGTCGGCGCTGCCTTCGGCGCTGACACAGACACCGGGGTAGTGGTACCGGGTGAAGCAGTGAACAAAGCCGCCCCGATCCCGCTGCTGACCGTGGGCCGTGACCGCCGTGGGTTTGCCCAGCAGCCACAGTGTCATGTCGCTGTCGTGGATGTGCCGGTCGAACATCTGCGTGCCGCCCAGCTTCTCGTCGAGGAACCAGGCTTGCCATCCCACGGTGACCCCGCCGATGCGGATCATGGACAGGGTCTCCAGCCGTCCGTAGGTGCTGTCCTCGATGGCCTTCTTGAGGAAGACATACTCGGGCCAGAAGCGCAACACCTGGCCCACGGTCAGCATGCGATCCGCCGCCTGCGCCGCAGCCATCATCTGGGCGCATTCAGCGGCGTTGAGGGCCATCGGTTTCTCGCAGAAGACGTGGTGCCCCGATTTGAGCGCACGGATGCTCAAGGGTGCGTGCAGGTAGGTGGGCACGCAGATCCAGATTACATCCGCCACGCCGGCGTCGATCAAGTCCTCGCCACACGCGTAGGTGGCCACCTGCAGTTCGGCCCCGATACGCTCGCGCAGTTCGTCTTGGACATCGGCGATGGCCACCAATTCGGCCGCTTCATTCTGTTTCAGGAGCTGGGCGTGCATCCGCCCCATAGGTCCAACGCCGCAGACTGCAACCTTCGGCATCGCGCCACCCCGCTGTGCTGTGGTCACCGGTTGAGGGATCGGCGCCTGACGGCGCCCACAGATCCAAAGAACAGGGATGCGAGCGCCGCGGACAACCCGGGCATGGCCGCGCGCCGCTGCCCCCTGCGGGGACCCGCTGCCGTTGGCCCGGGGACCGCGTCGCCCGACCCGTCGCGGGCTTGGCGCCGGACGTGGGCACGGCAGGCCTGGGCCGGTCAACCCGTATGGTTGTCGAGGACCCGGATGAAACCGTCTTCGGTTTCCACAATGATCTCCGCCAACCCGTCGTCGTCCAGGTCAGCCAGGATCGCGTCGTTGACCCCGGCGTCGAAGCGCACCTCCCACAGCCGGGCCCCCTGCCCCTGGCCCTCCCCCACGGCCACCAACCGCCCATCGGGAAGGCCCACCAGGAACTCGTCGCGGCCATCGTGGTCCAGATCACCGGTAGCGCAGCAGACCGGCCACGAGGTCGCCTCGATCAACTCCATCTGCCAGCGATCCTGGCCCGAGTCCAGGTCAACACAGTGCAGCACGCCCAGGTCCGAGACGATCCCCAGGTCCCACTGCCGGCCCCCACGCAGGGCGCCGATGCCGGCACTGCGGCCGGCAAACTGGTACGCGTGGCTACAGGGACGCACCCATAGCCGTTGGCCGTCGGCGGCCTGCATCTCAATGGCCGAGTAACCCGGCGTCATGACCGCTCGCAGTTCGCCGCGCGGGCCATAGGGCCCGACCACCGGCAGCGCGTGGGCGCAGCCATCGCCCCGGCCGGGCACTGCAGCGCCCCACACCTGAGCGATCAGCTGCCGCCGGCCGTCCAGGCGGAAGTGGTACTGCATACCGTGGTTGTCGATAAGCAGTTCGGGTTGACCGTCACCGTCCAGGTCGGCCACGGCGATCAGCCGCGGATGTGGGCCCACCTGGCAATCGACCCACAGCCGTTGCCCGGCCGCGTCGAACAGG
>CAITNQ010000135.1 GCA_903893785.1 uncultured Gemmatimonadota bacterium | reverse complement strand
GCCCCTTGTGGGTCCAGTTGTGGATGGTCACCCGAGTGACGCCCCGGTAGGCTGCGTACTCGGAAACCCCCATTAGCTCAGGCATGCCATTCCGTCAGTTCAGCGGGCCCACGTGCCGTTTACCGGGCCCGCCTATGGAAGCGTCGATGTTAACCTGTCGGCAAAACCAGACGCTAAGAGATCGCCGGACTGAGCGGACCCGTATGCACGTAAGTCCAATAAGGACCCACACTTACGCGCCTTAACAGGGCTCTGATCTACGTCAGGCTACGTATTTACCCAGCCATTTCCAGGCGAACCGCACCGCGATCGTCGCCAGGCCGGTCGCGACCACCATCGTGTAGGGCATCGACGCCAGCGTCTCGGGCGATACCCAGCCGGCGCTCTTGACCAGCTCGGTGCCGGCCATCACCAACGTGCCCGCCAGGCCCGCGTCCCGGCCCACACGCGCGGTGGACAGCCAGCCTTCGTTGTCCATCCGCCCCGAGGGAACGATCGCCGGGCCCTGCACGCTGTTGGGGTCGACCCAGTCACTGTCTGCCGCCATCGTCGGTCGCGCCTCCTGCGTCTCGCCTGCCGCCCCTGCGTCGGCCCCCGCGTCAGCCGGCATGGCGCCCGACCGCCAGCTCGATCACGGCCACGGTGATCGCCGCCAGCACCAACCCGGCCAAGCCGTAGACTAGCTTCTTCACCGGCTCGTACTCCTCCCGACGCACGTAGTGCGCGTCGAGCTTGGCTTCGACGGCGTGGAACCCAGCCGTGATCTGCTCCGCCAGGCGGCCGACCTCGCGCTTGAGGTTGTCCAGGCCGACCTCGATCTTGGCGAGGCGTTCGCTGTGCTGCCGGCAGATCGAGTCGAGACCTTCGTCAGGCATGGCGGGTCACCTCCCCGGTGCACGGTGGGCCGGCCGGCCGGACGGGCGCGTCGCCAGGGCCGCGTTGTAGTGGCGGACGAACCGCGAGATATGGGCGCCGCTGTGGGGCGGGTAGCAGAGGATCCGCCAGGGGTTGCCTGCCGAGACCTCCCGGCGCAGCCCGCCGGCGTTATAGGCGCCAGCCACCAGCGGTGGGTCGTAGCCCGTCAGCACCTGGTGCCGGGCGATGTAAGCGGTGCCGGCCAGGATGCTGTTGGCCGGGTCCATCAGCCACTGGCGGTCGACCTTCGCGTCGAGCACCACGTCGCGTGCGGTCGAAATGAGGGTCTGCATCAGACCGACGGACACGCGGTGCGGCGTGCGCTGGTCGTCCTTGTAGCCGGGCTCGATGCGTACCGAATCGGGGTTGCCGGACGACTCGGTAGCGATGCACGCGGCGATCAACTCGGCGGGGACCTGCCGACGCTCAGCGGCGGCGGTGATGGCGGCACCGTAGCGGGTCCAGATGGCGCACAGTAGGGCCTCCATTTCAGGCGACGGTGGGGCCAGCGGCGGGTAGACGTCGACGCCCTCGGCCGTGAGCCGCCAGCGGACAGGCGCCGGAAAGCGCTGGTGCCAGTCCGCCAGGTGCACGGGGTAGAGCGGCGAAGGCATGTCCGCCGTCAGCGTCATGGCCGTCCACCCGGCACGTGGGAGTGGGTGGAGACCAGGGGCGCGAGGCGCGCGGAAAGGTGTCGGGTCGGGCTCATCGTATCCATGGCTGGCACACCTTGCTGTGCGAACCTACCGGGCTGCACCGGGCCGTCACGGGTTCGGGGTAAAGGGGGGAGGCCTCCTAAGGCAGCCGGTGCCGGCTGATCGCCTCCCCCCGCGTCACCCGTGCCGACCCGAGGATCTGACCCCCGGGTGAGCGCCGCGACGCCACCCAGAACGCAGAAACGGGAGCGCTGACGTGAGGTCAGATCTCCCGTTTCCGTCGTGGCCCCGGGGTGGCCGGGGCTATCGTTGGGGACATGCCGCTGGCTGCGGCCGCCCCCCTATTACTAATATCGCACCACTGCCAAATTGCCCCCGGGCGCGCCAGTCGTAGGCTGGGGGCGGAATGCCGCGGGGTCAGGCTGACCGAGCCGGGGGGTACCGTTGCCTCGGGACCAAGAGTACCCGCCCAAGCCGTTGAGCGGCATCAGGTTACGGCGAAAACAGCGGCTCCCAGATGCCCTCGGGGACACTTGGCGCGGACCAAGAGTACCGCCGTAACGTGTTGGTTCTACAGCACTTATCCCTGTTGGGTACCTTGGTACCTTTCTGTACTATTAACGCATATAGAGAAATAGAGAAAACAGATATATATGGGGGAATGCCAACAGACCAAGAGTACCCGCACCAAAACGACCATAACCAATTGTCATTCATCAAGTTAAGGTGGTACTTTTGGGGGCAGGCACGAAAAGTACCGCCGGCCATCAGCGGCCAGAAGAGGAAATTAGTTCCCAGTTCTGTCGTACAGAGGAGCCGCGACCTGGGGCCCTCACGCGGTTGGGGCGGGCCCGCGCCGCCCGGTCAGCGCCGCCCTGAGGCCGGCCCAGGTCCCGCTGACGGGCCAGCGGCTGGGGACACGGCCCGCGGTGCCGGGCCCGGTCGGATGCTGCCCAAGCGGTCCTATTTGTCCGTAGGCGCGGACCGGAGACGCGCGGAAGTCCTGGGTTGCACGACGGTCTCCGACGGCCTGGCCCGGACGCAGAAAAAGGTCGTCTCGTGCATATCGATTTCCGGCAGTCACTTGCGCATCGCGGGGGTCGGCGCGTCAGCGTTTGCGGGGCACAAATTCGCTTGACGGTCGCCAAACTGGTGCTACATTCAGGAGGTGCACGTTTGTATAGCTATGCGGACCCGCACGGCGCGCCCTCGGAACCGATCTGACGGGGGTTGAGCCGCGCGGAAACGGCGCCGCGATCACTCGCGAGCCGGTCCGCCTAGAAGGAGGATCTCCGCAGCACCCGGTCCGCGTCAGGGTTGCGCTGCATGGGCCCGACCCCACGCACTAACCGACCCGCTTGACCCCGCCCAGGCGGCCGTTCACGACCTGAATGGCGCCGCCGGCGGGCGCTTCCCGAAGCCGTGTTGCCGAACCGTACTGACGGGTGTCCCGTAGCGCCTGGGAGCGGCTGTTGGTGGGCCGTCCGGCGGCACGATCGCCTCGTTACCGCGAGCCAGTATGCCCTGATGGAGAGCTGCCACCCCGACCGCCATCACGCCGGTGCCGCCGTCCGGCGCGCCGCAGCCGCACGACTCCCGCGCCGCACGTACCGAGACGGGAGGCACATGGCCACCTAGCCCAAAGCAACGGGGGCCCCGGTTGCAGCCGGGACCCCCGAAGAGCAGCCCGCGCCACCCCTTCACGAGCGCGCGAACAACACGGGTAGCCTTAGGAGGAGCCCCCATGCGTACGGGTAATGTACTTGCCTGCCCCGCCGACAGCAACACGCGCGTCGGCGATATGAAGGTGCTGACGCCCCCCCGCAGTCCCCGCACGACCTGCCCCCGCGTGGCCACCTCCAGGCCCGCGCGCCGGCGCGAACGCAACGCTGTCCCCGCGCACATCCTCCACCGGGCCGTGCTCGCCGTCGCTGCCGACCGCGCCCGGCGGGAGCAGTTGCGCCTCCGCCCGACCGTCATGGGTGAGGAGGTGCGGCAATGGTAGCCAAGGCCGGCCGCCCCTTCGATGGCTCCCTGACCAAGATGCTCCAGGACTCGCTGTTCCTGGAGGTCGATCGCCTTGACCCCGAAACACGCGCCGCTCTCACGGTCGAACAACTGACGTTCGTGGCAACCGCCGAGCACCTGTGTGCGGTTACG
>CAITNQ010000134.1 GCA_903893785.1 uncultured Gemmatimonadota bacterium | reverse complement strand
GTGGCTGCAACTGCCGCGGCCGGCGGCGGTCAGCGGCAAGCGGGCCACGATGCAGACCGCAACGGGCCAGCAGTTGTTCGTCACCGCGCTGCTGCCGGCCAATGCGACGCTGACCGCCGTGAACACGAACGAGCAACACACCGAAGCCACCGCGGCCGCCAACGATCCGATGAAAGTGCGGCTGCGCGTGGATGCGCCGGGCGATCCCAAGGCCGTGCGCTTCCTGCACGTGCTGCAGGGGGCGGACGCGGGCGCCCCCGCCGATGCGGCGACGGCGCTCAAGAGCGAGGACGGGGCGTTCGAGGGCGCGGTCGTCGCCGGCACCGCGGTGCTCTTCCCGGTCAACGCCGGGGCGACCGTGACGCAGCTCGCCTACGTCGCCCCGGCCGGCGTCACACGTCACCTGATCACGGGGCTTACGCCCAGCGCGGGGTATGCCGTGCAGACCGCGGCCGTGGCCGGCGGCGTGCGCATCACGGTGCAGCCCGGCGGCACGCAGAAAGCCGACAGCGGTGGGGTGCTGGTGATCGACAGCGGGGCGGCGGCGGTGATGCTGGCATTCTTGCCGCTGGTAGGGCAATGAATGACGACATGCCTAAGGGGTCAGCCTGCATAGGCAGTCGCCAGCAAGAACCATGCGCGGGCTGAGCGTTGGATTGAGCAGCCCCGTGCAGATGACCTCAGCTGGACGATGGTGATCTGATGAGTCGCTGGTGCTGCCCAGAAAGCGTACGGCCCCCTGCGCCGATGCTCCTGCACCTGACTTCCTGCCGTCTGTCATCTTGCCGCTGTGGCCACGTGTGCTGGCCTGGTTCAGCGCCCAGGTTTATGCGCATCTGCTGGCGCCCGACGGTTTCGGGGTCCGCTTGGCGCACCACCTGGATCCGGCGCCGCTGGAACAAGTCTGCGCCGCCTATCAGCACACCGCCGGCCCGACACTACCAGTCCGGGCGCACGCCTGCGCTACCAACTCGACCGCGAGAGTCAGGCCTACAAGGACGTCTACAAGCAGCGCACCGCCACCGAACGCACACTTGCACCGGCACACACCGCCAGGTGCAGTGCCGGTGTCAACAGCCAGGCCGTTGAACTCGGCACACTTGCACCTGCACAAACTGCAGGTGCAGTGCAAGGTGTCGAGCGCCCCAGGTTGCGCAACGGTCAGGCGGTCGCACACCTGAACACGCTGATCTACATCCTGATCAACCTGCGCGCCTTGCAGCGCATCCGCCAGCGCAAGGCGACTGGCGGCAGTGCGCTGCCTGAAAAGGCCTAGACCGACCTGATAACCCGATTCAACCGGGGCGTTGCTCAATCACCCCCAACCGTAATCGCGTTTCGCCCCCGGCGTAATCGCGTCGTAACCCCGAAAACGCGATCCAACCCTCCTCGTGCTGGACATGCACAAGCACTACGTCATGGTGGGCGCCGTCAACAAGGCGCAGGAAGTGCTCCTGCGGCCCCGGAAGTTCACTTGGCCCGAGTTTGACCGCTGGCAGAAGCAGCACATCGGGCCAGGTGACGCGATCGTGATCGGGGCCGGCGGCAATGCCTGGCACATGTATGACCAACTCACGGCCCAGG
>CAITNQ010000133.1 GCA_903893785.1 uncultured Gemmatimonadota bacterium | reverse complement strand
CCGTAGAATATGGACAGGTGGGCGAGCGGTCGGGCGGTAACGGCGCCACTGCGGATCGCGCCCGGCACACCGCGAGGGTCCTGCGTATGCGGCGGTTGTGGGCCAGTCTGAGTCTGTGGCCAATGTGCTGGCTGGCGGCGCTCGTGGCCTGCCATGACCACGAGCGGAACAACCCCATGGACGCGGCGCTGACGCCGGCCGTGTTCATCACCTCGGTAAATGTAGACACCCTGGCCGGCCGGGTGGACCTCGAGTGGACGCCCTACTCGGGTTCGCAGCCGTTCGGAGAGTACCGTGTCGTCCGTAAGGCCAAGGGCATGGACGAGGTGACCTTGGCTGTTCTTGCCGATCCCACCCAGGTCGCGTACCAGGATACCGCGGTGCGGCCTCAGGTGGATTACTCGTATCGCGTCGTCGTCGCCAACCGCAGCGGCCTGGCATCGCCCAGCGCCTGGGCCTCCGCCTCGTCGTACCAGGTCCGGGGTGTGGCGCTGATCGGCGCGCAGCCGGACACACTCGCCGGCACCATCGCGGTGCGCTGGCACCCTTACCAGGGACCGGGTTTCGCGCAATACCAGGTGTGGCGCCGTACCTACGGTCACCCGGACTCGCTGCTGGCGCGGACAGATTCGCGCTCTGATACGGCCTGGACGGACGCGGACGCCGTCCCCGAAACGGCCTACACGTATTGGGTCAACACCGAGGCCGCCGGCCTGACGCTGGAGAGCGCGCGGCAGGAAGCGTTGCTGCGGCGTCTGCATGTCGTGCTGGAGGCAGTCGATCTCGACCCGCGGACGGCCACGGCCGGGCTGCGCTGGCGGCGCTATCGCGGGCCGCATTTCGTCGCCTACGATGTGCGGCGGCAGGTTGCCGGACTGGGCGAGGAGTCCGTCGCCGTGCGCTCGGCTGTCGATGACACCACCTGCACCGACAGCCTGCTGAACGGCAACACGTTGTACCAGTACCGCGTGTGGACGCGCACGCGTTGGCCGGACTCGCCCGGTGCGGCCAGCAACTCCCTTGGGGGGCGCATATACGCCCTCGTCCGGCAATTCGACCTGCCTGGCACTGCCCACCTGGTGCAGTCCGTGCAGTTGGCCTTGGATGCCAACCAACGCTTGGTCGTGGCGACCACCGCCATGGCCGCTACCACGGCGCGCAACATGGTCCCGGGCATCGGCCTGTGGCGTGTGGGGGACGCGTCGGCCCACGTGCTGTTCACGCCGGACACGCCGCTCGTTCGGTCGCCCGTGCGCCTGGCCGTCCTCGGCGATGTGCTCTACGTCGCCGTAGCCGTGGAAGGCGACAGCATCCTGGTGGGCGCGGTGCGCGACAGCACGGCGCTCTGGTCTACCCACCTGGCCGCCGACGGCGAGCAGCCGGCGGGCCTGTACGCCAACGGCGACTCCGTGCTGGTGGTGGACACGCAGGGGTGGCTGCATTGGGTGTTGGGGGCCGGATCGCCAGGCATGCGGGTCGAGCGGGGCGAGTCCCTCCGTGCCAGCATCATCGGCGACCTGCCTCTGACGCGAGCGGTGATGGCGCCGACGGCAGGGAAGCGGGGGTACCCGCAGGTCTTCCTGGCGGTCCCGTACCGTCCGGCGAACCACCTGACGGCGCGCCTACGCGCGTCGGCGGTTACCTGGGGCGGCGAAAGCTCGGAGTTCGACTATGACGACGGCGTCGGCCCGGGGCCCGGTCAGACCCTGACTCCCTTGGACCTGGCCTACGACGCGGCGGGCGAGCGTCTGCTGGTCCTGGAGGGGCAGGGCCGGGTTCAGGTGCTGGACGGGCGGCCTGCGGACCGGCGTCGGGCTGGCTCGAGGTATATCACTCAGTGGGGCCATATCGGCAGCGGCAGCGGGGAGTTCCAGCCCTCGCCGGTGACGGCGGCCTCGCTGATCGCCGACCGCGACGGGCGCGTGTACGTGGCCGATGGGGCCGCGCGGGTGCAGGTCTTCTCGCCTTGAGCACGCTCGGTGCGGCGGCGTCGGCCAGGCTTTGCGGTCCGAATGCCGCCCTACTGCGGCAGGTTTCGGCACTGCGCGTGCCCCACGAATCCGGCGCCGGTGGGGACACGGCGACCCGTTCCCGGCCGCGCCGACGCCAGAGGAATTGCGCATGCTCCGGAACCCGTACCTGAACCGGTCGGCCATCCGCTCGCTAGACGGTTTCTTCGGTCGCCAGCGCGAGATCGGGCGGGTCATGGGCCGCGTCGGGGCCAGTACCCCCCAGTCGGTGTCGGTGATCGGTGAACGCCGGGTGGGTAAGTCATCGCTGCTGTGGCATCTGTGCCAGCCAGAGGTGCAGGCACGCCACCTCGAAGCCGCGCCCGACTACGCCTTCGTGCGCCTCGATCTGCAGGGGCAGCAGCATTTCGACGAACCACGGTTCTGCCAGGAGTTCCTGCGCCTGGTCCAGGGGGCGGTGGCGGGCCGCGCCGCTGTCGAGCCCGGGGCGGACCTGGCGGCGCTGGAGGCTGCCGCGAGCGTCCTCGAGGCCCGCGGCGTGCGGCTAGTCTGCCTGTTCGATGAGTTCGAGGCCATCACCCGGAACCCTGCCTTCGACCGCCGTTTTTTTGGCTTTCTCCGCTCCCTGGCCAGTGCGCATCCGGTGGCTTACATCACCGCGTCGCAGCGCCCCCTGCAGGACCTGTGCCGCTCTCGCGAGATCGCTGAGTCGCCCTTCTTCAACATCTTTGCGCAGGTGCGTCTGGGGCCGCTCCAGGACGACGAGGCAGCGGATCTGATCCGGCGGCCGTCGGAGGTGGCGGGACTTCCCCTGGAACCCCACCAACCTGGCCTTCTGGAGCTGGGTGGGCACCTCCCGCTCTTCCTGCAGATGGCCTGCTGTGCCCTGTTCGAGCAGCTTGTGGATGGCCGCGACCCACCGGCCTGGCCAGATGTCGAGGCGGCTTTTCTGGAAGAAGCCGAGCCGCATTACGCGTACCTGTGGGAGCGCTCCAGCGAGGCGGAGCGGAGCGCGCTGGCGCGTATCGCCGCCGGCTGTCCGCCCACGCCCGAGGACGCGCCCGCGATCGAGCGCCTGTTTGCCCAGGGTTACCTGACTCGTCAGGAACGGCGCACCGCGCCCTTCTGTGGATCGTTCGCGCGTTTCGTGCTTCGCGCCGGTGGCGTGCCGCCCGCCGTCGGGCCGGCGCCCGCCGCCGTGGCCGCGATCGCGCCGGAACCAGCGGCAGCGGCCAGCGTGGAAGTGGAACCGACGCCCATCGGGACGCAACCCTACCCGCGGCTGTTGGGGCAGAGCTTGGCCCTGCGCCGGGTACTGGCGCTGGTGCAACGGGCCATCGCGTCGGATGTCAGTGTAGTGCTCACCGGCGAGACCGGTACCGGCAAGGAGCTGGTGGCCCGCACCATCCACGAGGGCGGTCTGCGTCGGGAACGGGCCTTTGTCGCGGTCAACTGCGGCTCGATCGCGGAGTCACTGCAGGAAAGCGAGCTCTTCGGCCACAAGAAGGGGGCCTTCACCGACGCCGTTGCCGACCGGGCCGGTCTTTTCGAAACCGCCGATGGCGGCACCCTCTTCCTGGACGAGATCGGTGACACCTCGCCGGCTACCCAGGTGCGCCTGCTGCGGGCGCTGCAATCCGGCGAAGTGCGTCGGTTGGGTGAGAACCAGGCACGTAGTGTCGATGTGCGCCTCATCTGTGCCACTAACCGTGACCTCGAAGGGGAGATGCGCGCGGGCCGCTTCCGCGACGATCTCTATTACCGTCTGTACGTTCTGGCCATCCACTTACCGCCCCTGCGCGCGCGGCAGGGCGATATCGCCCTGCTGGTACAGCATTTCCTGGAGCCCGGTCTGCAGCGGGTCAGCGACGAGGCCATGGCTTGTCTGGAGGCGTATGCGTGGCCCGGGAACATCCGCGAACTGGCCAACCAGGTGGCTAGTGCCCGCGCCATGGCTGGCGGTGATGTGATCGAGGCACGGCATCTGTGGGTGAGGGTGCGGCAGGCTGCCGGGGTGGCCTCGCCGGGACCCTATGGGGCCGAGATTGACCCCGGGCTATCACTCAAGGAGGCGCGCGAGTGCTTTGAGCGCGCCTACCTGCAGGCCCGCCTGCAGGCCTGCTCGTGGCGGCTTGAGGAAGCCGCCCGTTCTCTGGGCGTGTCGCGCAGTAGGCTCTATGAACTGGTCAGGCAATATGGTCTTCGTGGCGCTTGACCGGGCGCAGCGTCGTCCGGGAAAGCGGACCGCGATAGCCCTTGGCCCGGCGCCATGTCCAGTCGACCGGACAGCCGGCGACGCGCTACCCGGTTGTTGGCTATGGCACGACACTTGCAGTGATCCCCACAGCTGCGCCCCCTTCTGACGGCCCGTCAAATGCCTGCAACTGAGGACTCCGCCGTGTACCGGCCCATCCCCAATCCCTACATCACCGGCAATCCGGTGCGCGGCCGCGGCGTCTTCTTCGGTCGAGAAGACGACTTCGTCTACGTGCGTCAGCGTCTGACGAGCGAGCAGCACGGGGTGGTCATTCTCTTTGTCGGGGCGCGGCGTTCGGGCAAGACGTCCATCATGTTCCAGATTCTCGACGGCCGCCTCGGCGAAGGGTACCTGCCGGTGTTCGTGGACATGCAGCGACTGGCCGGGGTTTCAGGCGACCGCGAGTTCCTGGAGCGGGTGGCCGAGACGATCTGGGAGCGGCTCGACGATCGGCGTCTGGCACGTGAGTACTACGACTTTGCCGCTGGCAATCCTGTCCTCACCTTCGATCGCCTGCTGGCCGATGTCGAACAGGTGATGCCCGGTCGCCGGCTGATCCTGCTGATCGACGAAGCCGAGATCCTGCACGCCAAAGTCGAAGCCGGCGAGGTAAGCGCCGCCGTGCTGACGTACCTGGCCAGCATTCTCGAGAGCCGCCGGGTTTCGTTCTGCCTGACCGGGTCGCCGGGACTGAGCGGGGCCACGCATGCCGAGTGGCGCCGCCTGACCGGCAAAGGCGACCTGCGCGAGATCAGCTTCCTCAGCCGCGAAGACACCCTGCGCCTGGTGCGCGAACCGGTCGCCGGGTACCTGACCTGTGCGCCGGGCGTGGCCGAGAGCGTGTACCGTTTGACCCACGGCCAGCCGTTCTACACCCAGGTGATCTGCACCTACGCGGTGGACTACCTGAACGGCGCGCAGCGGCAGCACCTGGAGAAGAACGACCTGGACGAGGTCGTGCGCACTATCGTCGACAACCCGCCGCCGCAGCTCATCTATGAGTGGGACAGCCTCAGCCGCTCGGACCAGCTGGCCCTGTCACTCCTGAGCGAGGAAGGCCAGGACGGCGAGATGGGGCACACCGCCGAGGCCCTGGCCCTGGCCGTAGGGCGGAGCGGTTATCCCATCAACTTGCGCGCCGAGGCCCTTCACGTGCTGCTCGAGGCGCTCTACGAGCGGCGGTGGCTGGAACGCGACGATCGCGGCGCGTACCGGTTCCGCGTTGATCTGTTCCGCCTGTGGATCCGCCGTTCGCGGTCCATCTGGCGCCTGGTTGAGGACGCCCCGCCGCCGCCGGGTCACCGCAAGATGATTGCCGTCGCGATGTTGGTGCTCGGCCTGGCCGTTGCTGCTGCCGGATGGTGGTGGTCAGCGTCGCCACCGGTGGCCAGCGGGCCCCCGAGTAAGGGCCGGCGAGCCAGCACCACGGGTGGGCTCTTCGTCAACCCCCTCAACGTCCGCAACGTCCGGGTTCAGGTCGGTGACACGGCGGCCACGATCAGCGAGTTCACGACCTTCCGGGGGCTGTCACCTGGGCCGGTCGTCCTGCGGGCGACCCACCCGGACTACCGCGCTTGGGACACCAGCGTGACCATCGTGGCTGATTCCGATGTGACCGTGAGACTTGCACTGGACCGGATCCGCGGTTCGCTGCTGCTTGCCGGGGCACCCGCAGGGGCCACGGTGTCGCTGGTCGGCCCGCAGGATACGACTTTCGCTGTCGCCACGGATTCGGCCCGCGTACCCCTGTTCACCGGGGTGTACGGGGTGACGATTACGAAGGCCGAGCATGCGACGCGGCACCAGCGGGTGGAGGTGCTCGCCGACCGCGAGGTGGGCCTGACGGGGCGTTTGGAGCGGCAGGTCGGTGGCCTGTACGTGACCTCCAATCCGCCCGGCGCCGCGGTCGAAGTCGACGGCCGGATCGCCGATCAGGCCACGCCTGTGACGGTGCCCGACCTGTCGTTGGGGCCGCACAGGATCCGCCTGCAGTTGGCCGACCACGACATAGTGGAGGAGTCCCCAACGGTGCGCCAGGGAGTGGTTGAGACGTTGAGGGTCAACCTGCAGATTCGCGCTGCCACTCTTCGTGTCCTGAGCCAACCCAGTGCCAGTATCTACCTCGGGAACGAAGAAAGAGCCGTGGCTGAAACGCCCAAAGAGCTCCGGCTGTCACCGGGGGAGTATGTGGTCCGCGTGGTTCGCCTGGGGTTCGAAACCAAGTGGGACACGGTTCAACTGCGGCCTGGTGAATCATTCCCGCTTGACTTCGGCGAACTCGGCGAGGTCAAAGGAATGGTCAAGATCACTTCGCCGCTATACCGAACCGTGATCGTCGATGGGAAGGAGTCGCGGCGTACCCAACCCGCGTTCCGCCTTCGCGAAGGACCGCACACCCTGCGCCTGGAAGGCAGTACCCATGACACTACCATCCAAGTCGCCCGCGACGAGACCACAAGGGTGGCTCTGCCTGAGGCGGCAACGCCCCCTTCGAGCGAAGGCCGGCCATGAACACACGTGCTCTTCTCACCGCCATCGTCCTCTTGGCGGGCTTGTCGGTACTCGATTGCCCGGCCCAGGCACCCAACCCAGGGACCCCGGCCCCGACGGACACAGACCAGCAACTGCGGCAGGTCAGGGAGATGGTATTGCGGGGCGGCCAACAGACCGAGGCCATCGCCCGACTCCAAGGACTGCTGGCCTCTGGGGCGCTTGACCGCCGCCAGCAGACCCGGGCGCTGACGTACCTAGCCGTCGCGTACCAGAGCGATGAGCAGGACTCTCTGGCCCTGGAAACGTTCAAGTCCGTGGCCCGGGCCGACCCCTACTTCACGCCGGACGGCCTCGCGATCCGAGAGGGCGAGGATCCGCCCCCCGAACTGCTGGCGCCCTTCTGCATCGCTCTCGTCAAGGTACGCCAGGAGGAGATGCAGGCGCGCAATGCGCAGCTAGGCCGCACCAAGCGACTCCCGGCGGGGGGGCGCTCGCTCCTGGTGCCCGGTTGGGGGCACCTCTATGAGGGACACCGCGGCCGCGGGTATCTGCTGATGGGACTGACGGTGGCCTGTACGGCAGCCTGTGTCTGGACTGATTTCAGCTTCCGCGACGCTCGGAGCGCCTACCGCACGGCGCCGCCGGACGCTGACTTCAATCGACTGTATCGGCAATACCGTCAGCGCGCTCACAGCGCTGACGTTGCGCTGGGCGTCCTTGGGGGACTGTGGGCGTACGGTGCGATCGACGCCGTTTTGATCGGTCCCAACTTGATGCGCTCCCAGGTGAGCCTGCGACCAAGCCCGGCCGGGGTCGGCACCACCTTGGTCTGTTCCCGCGGGTTGTGAAGCCACGAGGCTAGCATGAACACCGAAGTGGAACGTCAGGCCCTGCCCCTCGCCGGCGCCAGCGGGTTCTGTAACCGCAACAGCGAGATTATGCGCATCACCTCGCGCATCGCCGCTGAGCGGCCCCAGTCGGTGTCGATAGTGGGCGAGCCCAAGTCGGGCAAGACATCACTGCTTCACTGGCTTGGCGCCCCCCAGTGCCAGGCCAAGTACCTCGACGACCCGGGCTCGTTCGTGTTCCTGCGGCTCGACCTGGCGTCGGCACCGCCCCGCGACCCCGACGCGTTCTTCGCCTTGCTGGTTGATGCCTGGAGGGACCGCGGCGAGGGGTCGATCGAACCGTCGTACGACGGCATTGCGGACTGGGTCCGGCGGCTCATGCAGGAGGGCCGCCGCCTGGTCGTCCTGCTGGATGACTTTGGCCGGGTGACGGCCAGCGCGGCCTTTCCCGTGGGGTTCTTCTCCTTCTTGCGCTCCATCGCCAACGGCAGCGATGTCGGTTACGTCACCACCTCCTGCACCGACCTGCAGAAGCTGTGCTCGACCCAAGATCTGGAGGAATCGCCCTTCTTCAACATCTTCACCACGGTGCACTTGGAGCCGTTCAACGAGCCCCAGGCGCGGCTGCTCGCCGCCCAGGCCTGGGCCGAGGCGGGGGGCGTGTCTGATCCACCGGATGAGATGATCGAGCAGTTGGCGGGCGGATCGCCGTACTTGCTGCGTCTGTGTGCCGCAGTGGCCGCGGAGCAGGCTTCCGGGGCAGGCGACCCGGAGCGCATCGAGGCCGCGGCGTACCGGATCGCCCGACCGTACCTGGACTGCCTGTGGCAGGAGCACTTCACTGCAGTACAGCGCGACGTCCTCGCCCAGGTGCAGGGCGGCCGCGCCGTGGCTCGCCAGCAGGAGTACGCCCTGGCCGCGCTGGAGCGGCGAGGGCATGTCGCGCCGGCCAACGGTGGCCATGCCATCCGTGCTGGTCTGTTGGCGCGCTATGTGCGCGAACGGTCCGGCGGTTTGTGGAAGCGGCTTTTCGGTTGAGCGACGGAGGAGTGATGCCGCGCCTGTCGCGCAACCCCTACCTCAACCGCTCCATGGTGCGCGATACCGACGCCTTCTATGGTCGGCGGCGCGAGTTGGCTCGCCTGGCCGACCGCCTGGCCTGCGACCCGCCGCAATCCGTCGCTCTTATCGGCGATCGTCGCATCGGCAAATCCTCGCTGTTGTACCACATCTCGCGTCCGGCCATCTACCGGGGTTACCTGGACGATCCGGATCACGCCCTGCTCGTACTCTTGGACCTTCAGCAGCAGCAACGGCCATCGGTGGCCAGCTTCGTGGACGCGCTGATCGACGGGGTGCGGCCCACGACGGCCTGGTCTGCAGACCTGGACGTGGCTCGCGACGGGCGTGGATTGCGCGACCTGATCGGGCGCCTACACGGCCGCGGGTACCGCGTCATCCTCCTGCTGGATGAGTTCGACCGCGTTACCCGCAGCGCTTCTTTTGAGCCCACCTTCTTCAGCCTGCTGCGTTCGCTCGCGGGCGAGTACAACCTCGCGTATGTCACCGCGACCACGCGCGACCTGCAGCAGCTGTGCCGCACGCAGGAGATCTCCGACTCGCCGTTCTTCAATGTCTTCAGCGCCCTCCACCTGGGCCCTTTGACCCGCGACGAGGCCCTGGAACTGGTCCGCGAGCCATCGGCCGCCACGCCCCACCCGCTGGAAAGCTGCGCTGACGCGCTCCTCGACCTTGGCGGCTGCCTGCCCCTGTTCCTGCAGATCGCCTGCGCCGCGGCCTTCGAGGTTCTGGAGGAGGAGGGCGAGTGGGTGCCGGCGCTGATTGAGGCCCGGTGTCTGGAGGAGGCGCGGCCCCACTTCAACTATCTCTGGGAACAGATGGGGCCGGTGCAGCGGGCCCTGTGCAGCGAGATCGCTGACGAACGGCGCGTAGACGTGGGCAGGCCCGAGTACCAGAACCTGGTCCGGCGCGGTTTGGTGCAATCGCAGGGCCGACTGTTCTCGTCGCTGTTCGCGGTGTTCGTGCGCCAGGTGCACGAACGCGACACTGACAGCCAACCGGCCGAAGTACAGGCGGAGCGTCTGCGCAGCGCCGAGGAGGAATTGGAGAAGGCCCATGCCATGCAGATGGCCCTCATGCCCGCCGGCCACCCGGTGCTGCCCGGGCTCGAGTTGGCGGGCCGCTGCGAACCCGCCACGCACGTGGGTGGCGACTTCTTCACCTACGTGTGGCTGGATGCCGGGCACGAACGACTGGCGGTGGTGGGTGTGGATGTCATGGGTCACGGGATGGAGGGGGCGCTGACTGCGGTCCGTTTCAGCGAGACCCTGCGTTACGAAGCGCGTAGTTGCCGCGCGGCCGGCGAGCTTCTTGAGGGCCTGAACCGCTCGCTGTGCGGCATCCTCCCAGCTGGCAGCTTCGTGGCCTGCGGCATCGTTGTCATCGACATGCCGACCCTGTCAGCCGAGGTGGCGACGGCCGGGTACTACCCGCCCCTGCACTGGTGTCGCGCCGACGGCTGCGCCCGGCAGCCTGACCTGGGCGGGACGCCATTAGGCGTCAGGAGCGAAGCCCGTTACCGCAGCGTATCCCTGTCGCTGCAGCCGGGTGACTGGCTGCTGCTCTACTCCGACGGGCTGGTGGAAGCCACCGACGACCGCGACGTGGCGTTCGGCGAGGAGCGCCTCCGCGACCTGCTGGCCAACGTGGCCGCCGAGGACCTGGGCGCCCCAGCGGCCCTGGAGCGGGTGTTTTGGGACGTGCGCCGCTTTACCGCCAGCACCGGGCGCCAGGATGATGTCACCGTCATCGTGCTCAAGGTCCCCGACCGCCAGGCGGGTGGCCAGGGCCGCCGCGAACCAGGCTGACCGCGAAGGCAGCCAACCCGACCAAGGTCCGGTCACCGCCCAGGCGGCCGGCCGGTGCGGGGCGGCTCCATACCGGCCAGATCAGGTGCCGCCGGCCCGGTGTCTGGTGCCAACAACGCAGTCACGGGAGGATGGATCATGGCGGGTGTGTGGACGGTCGTGCTGGTCGCGCTGCTTGCGGGTCTGGGTGCCGCCTCGCTGGCGGCCCAGGAGCAGCCGTTCGTGCACCAGTGGGCCTTTGCGAACATGGACCAGAGCTCGCTGCGTGGTGCAGACCATGGTCCTGATATGGCCCTGGGCCCACCCGACTCGGATGTCTGTTCGTATGAGGGCGCCCGGGGTTGGGCCAGTTGGGAACCAGACAACGGTCTTGAATGGATCCAACTGCGCTACCAGCAGCCGGTGCTGGCCGTGGGAGTGACCGTGTACGAGGCCCTCAACCCCGGGGCCGTATCGCGCGTCTGCCTGATCGGTCTGGACGGTTCCGTACGGGAAGTGTGGCGCGGCCGCGACACAGTGTCCACCTGTCCGGGCGCGATGGCCGTCACGTTTGCGGCGTCTGCGGTCCCGGTCCACGGCGTCCGCGTCGAGCTGCAGACCGAGCGCGTTCCCGGCCACAATTCCATCGATGCCGTCGAGTTGGTGGGCTACGGAACCGACGACCCTGACGGGACACTGTTCACCCGTACGCCTGCCGTCGGCGCCGATGCCTGGCGGGACGTGCTGCCGACCCTGGCAACCGACTTGGACAACGACGGTTGGCCGGACATTGTCGCCGTCGGCATCGGCCCGGCGGTTCGGAACCCCTTCGTCCTGCTGCATAACGAGGGCGATGGACGCTTTGTCGACCGTTCGGCGCTTCTGGCGCCATGGCCCATGTACAGTTCCAGCGGTGCCAAAGCGGCGGACATTGACAACGATGGCGACGTTGACCTGTTACTGACGGGGGGATCGGTCTTAGGCGGATACAGGCCCCGTGACGTGCTGCTGATCGGTGAGCCAGGCGCGTTCGCGCCCGCTCCAGTGCTCAGTGAACTCGGCGACTCGCTGAATACGAGCACGGCTATGTGGTGGGACTACGATGTCGATGGGTGGATCGACTTGTACGTCGGGCGAGGCACTTTTGAGGGAACTACCGCCGCGCCCAACGCGCTGTACCGCAACTTGGGTGGGCGTGGATGGGCCAACACTACCCGCGAGGCCGGACTCGAGGTGGAGTTCCATCGTCGCGGCTCGCCCTTTTCGTTGGGAACGGTAGCCGGTAGTGTGGCGGCGGACTTCACCGGCGACGGGTGGCCTGACCTTTTCGTCCCGGTCGGCCTGTCGTCCAGCCGGTTGTTCGTGAACCGGGGTGATGGCACATTCATTGACCAGGCAGACCCCAGTTTGGGGCTGTCCAGCAACAAGCAGGGCGTGACGGCCGGGGACATTAACAATGACGGCAACGTGGACATCATGCAGACGGGTTTCCGCGACGACCTCACTAGT
>CAITNQ010000132.1 GCA_903893785.1 uncultured Gemmatimonadota bacterium | reverse complement strand
GCTTTCCGGATTTGCGTTGGGCGATCGACCGGCTCTCCAAAAAACGACAACCAACGCGGCAGTACTGGTTCCCGAATATCCGTATCAATTTGCACTGCAACACGTTGCCGAACCGCCAAGTGACTTGTCAGCCAAGGAGAGCGAAAGGAGCCGCGTCATCGGTGCTGGCAGTAGCGAAACCACGCTGCCGATGGCGGCTGGCAGGCCGCTCATCCCCCTGCCCGGGCAACCGTCTGCGTGCCAGCCCCTACCACACCAAGGGTTGCGACGACGGTGAGCTGCCTCGGTCCGGGTGGCCGGGCAGGGGCCTAGCAGACCAAGCCTTGACTTTTATTTCGATGTTTAGCTAATTATCGACATCATGAGCCAGGTCTTCAAGGCACTAGCCGACCCCACCCGCCGCAAGGTGCTGGAGCTGTTGCGCCAGCAGCCGATGACGGCCGGCGAGTTGGCGGCCCATTTCCCGGTGTCGCGGCCGACCATGTCGGCCCATTTCGCCGTGTTGCGGGCGGCCGAC
Organism: uncultured Gemmatimonadota bacterium; assembly: GCA_903893785.1. GTDB lineage: Bacteria > Latescibacterota > UBA2968 > UBA8231 > UBA8231 > CAITNQ01. Next base: position 5,712 of record CAITNQ010000132.1, on the reverse strand, counting down.
TTGATCGAGGCCCGCAAGATCGGCACCACGATCACGTACCAGTTGAAGCTGTCGGTGCTGGAAGACGCACTGCTGGGCTTCGCTCGGTTGCTGGGCCTTGCCGCCGGGGCCCCGGCGGTTGCCGGCGCCGAAGGGACCGCAGCCGATCCTACTCCGAGGGATCCTGTCCCATGAGCGACACTCTTGGTTCGGCCGCCACCAGGAAGACCATTGTCACTGCGGTTGGCATCGCGGCTTGCCAAATTGGGGGCGCCGGGTTGTTGGCCCTGGCCCGCCGGCAGGGCATGGTTACTGAGGAAACAGCCGTGCGCGGGGCCATGGCCCTGATCGGTCTGGGGATTGCCGCGTACGGAAACATGATGCCCAAGACCCTGGGGACCGCGCGGACGTCGTCGGTTCGCGCCGTCGCCCTGGGACAGGCGGTAAGTCGCGTCGGTGGCTGGGCCATGGTGTTGATGGGCTGCGTTTACGCCGCCCTGTGGGCCTTCGCGCCGCGCAGTGTGGCTGCCATGGGCTGCTTGGCGGCGGCCGGCCTGGCCGCGGCCACCATGGTCGGGTACGCCGCATGGAGGGTCGTGGCCTACCGCCGTTCATCGGCGTCATGAGCGCCGCGTGCCGCGTCCTCCCCTGTGCCGGTCGGCCCGGCACACCGGCCGCGCATTCGGTCCCCGCAGGGACCGATACGGCTACGCTTCGGGCCAGGCGGGTATGCGGGCCGCAGGACGCTGGTCGAGCCCGAACTGAGGCTACAGGACGCCGCACGGAAGCTTAGCCGCGTGCTGTCGGCGGCCGCGACTCAGTCATCTGCGCCACCGCTTGTCCTGTGCTCGCACTGCTCGCGCTCATCCTGGCCCCCGAGTACCTTCGTGGGACGCCCCGGGCAGTGGAACCGACATGCCATGGTCACCTCCCGCTGCATCAATGGCGGGCGACAGAAGCAGCAGCCGCGACCGGCAGGGCGTTGGAGCTCGGTTGGGGCCACTTCACCGCGCGGGTTGGGATCAGACGCTCGGACTGTCGCCCTGGCCGTCCGGAACCGCCCGCCCGTAACGGGTGCCTCACGTCCCCGCGGCAAGTGCCAAGCGAGGCTATCAAGGCAGGGGTGTTCGGTCAGGCTGTGGGCCCAAGCGCCGGTACGGCGCTCGGGAGCGCTTGACGCGACCCTACGAGCCACTTAGGTTGCTCGACACCAGCCGAACGGTCTTCCGGGAGTTGCCGACGTGACAAAGTGCCGGCGATGGGTTCTTCTCTGCCTTCTGCTGCCAGCAGCCTGGCTGGCAGGGCCGGTGGACTGCGCGCGAGAGCTCGCCTTCAGTGTCGTTGTCGGCGCGTGCGGCCAGACCAACGCCGCTGAGGCGTGTCCAGAGCCGCTGCGGCAGCATGGCGGTGCCGAAGCCAGATCCCAGGGGGGGCAGCGCCGTGACCTGCAGGAGCCGCGCGCCCAGGAACAACCCCAACCGCTGACGAAGCCGGTCGTTGCCCTGCCTCTGTCCCCTGCGGGCTTGCCCGAGCCCGCCGCTACTGAAGACATTGCCCTGGCCCGCATCTGGCAGTTCCGCGGTCATCCGGCCCAATCTCCTCGCGCTCCCTCGCATCTCTCATAGTTCCACAGGTCCACCGGTCTGCGCCATGTCGGCCTGCGGGGTTCCCGCAGGTGCGGCGCGTCTGCGTCAGGCTCCCTTGGGTGGCGCCGTCTGGCTCGGATGCCAAGCCGGCCGCACCCGCGGCCTGGCGGTAACACGCCCGGCATCGCAATGGCCCCAACCGGCCGGCCGGACCGTCAACCCGACCCGACGCAGCGTCCTCTGTTCGGTTCGCGAGCGCCCCAAGCCGCCACGTCAAGGTTGCCTGGAAGTCAACGCACCGGCGGTGACGTTGCGCCAGCACTGACGCCCTCGCAGTTCCAGACGCCGTGGCAGCCCCACGAGTCCACGGCCTCCGAGTCCTGGGCCAAGCCAATGAGCCACCGCGGCGGGCATGACCTGTGCCGGCGGTGTCATGGCGGACAGCGGGGCGAGAGTCGTCAATCGGGCGCTAGAGCCACCGCCCGCGACTTGGACTACGCAGTACCGATACCGGCAGACGACCCTCGTCGTGCTCCAACAACGCACCTAGCCAAGGAGATCGATATGAACTGCCCCATCTGCCCCGCCACTGCATTGGTCGCCACCGAGCGCCTGGGTGTCACCATCGACTACTGCCCCAAGTGCCGCGGAGTGTGGCTGGATCGCGGTGAGCTCGACGCCATCGTCGAGCGGTCCGGGCCAACAAGGTCACGCGTGGCCGGCGGTGAGCACGACGCGCACCGTCCGGACGACGACCACCGCGACCGCCGTTGGGAACACGACCGGCATGAGCACGATGACGACGATGACGATCGCCACAGAGACCACCACGACGAACACCGCAGCGATCGCTACGACGAACACCGCGGCCATCACCACGACGAAGGGCATGGCGGGCACCACGGCCAAACCCGGCGCAAGTCGTTCCTGCGCGACCTGTTCGATTTCTGATCGCCCGCGGGTGACGGCCGCGGATTCGGTGTTGGGCTCGCTCAAGGAGTGCTGATGACCATGCCTGCCGACCCTAATGGCCTGTCCGGACTCACCGCTGCGGAAGTGGCGGATCGACTGAGCCGAGACGGCTACAACGAACTGCCCGGTACCGAGCGCAAGACGGTGCTGCACACGCTCTGGGGCATTGTGCAGGAACCCATGTTCCTGCTGCTGATCGCCTGTGGCGGGTTGTACCTGGTCCTTGGCGACCTGGAGGAAGCCCTGATGCTTCTGGGCTTTGTCGCCATCGTCATCGGCATCGCGCTCTACCAGGAGCAGAAAACCGAGCGAACCCTGGAGGCGCTGCGCGACCTTTCAAGCCCACGCGCCTTGGTTGTGCGCGACGGGCAGCAGCAGCGCATTGCCGGCCGGGAGGTGGTCGTGGGCGACCTGACGTTGATCGCCGAGGGCGACCGGGTTCCGGCCGACGCGACCGTGCTGTCCGCGACCAATCTGAGCGTCGACGAATCGCTGCTGACCGGCGAGTCGGTCCCGGTGCGCAAGGTGGCTGACGAAGGACGACAGGCGACGGCACGGCCCGGAGGCGATGACTTGCCTTTCGTCTATTCCGGGACGCTGGTGGTCAAGGGACAGGGGATTGCCCGCGTTACCGCCACCGGCTGCCGGACCGAGGTCGGCAAGATCGGCAAGGCACTGCAGGAGTTGCAGCCGGAACAGACCGATCTGCAACGGCAAACCCGCCGCATCGTACGGACCTTTGCCCTGCTGGGGCTGACGCTATGCGCCCTGGTGGTGGTGATCTACGGTCTGACGCGCCATGACTGGCTCCACGGGTTCCTGGCCGGGGTCACCCTCGCCATGGCAACGCTGCCCGAGGAGTTCCCGGTCGTCCTGACGATCTTCCTCGCTCTGGGCGCCTGGCGTATCGCGCAGCGCCAGGTGCTCGCCCGGCGCGTGGCTGCGGTGGAGATGCTGGGCGCGGCGACGGTGCTGTGCGTCGATAAGACCGGGACGCTGACCCGCAACCAGATGACGGTGACCTGTCTGGCTGCTGACGGCATGCGGATCGAGGTGCAGGGAGACCACACCACCCTCCCCGACGGCTTGCACGAGGTCGTGGAGTACAGCCTGCTGGCTAGCCCGGTCGATCCATTTGACCCCATGGAGAAGGCGATCGCAGCCCTCGGCCAACAGACCCTGGCCGACACCGAGCACCTGCATCATGATTGGCGACTCCTGCGCGAATACCCGTTGTCACCGCAGTTGCTGGCCATGTCCCGGGTCTGGCAGTCGCCCGACGGCCAAGACCTTGTCATCGCCGCCAAAGGCGCCCCTGAGGCCATCGCCGAGCTCTGTCACTTGGACGCGGCGGCGCAGCAGGCACTGCACTGCCAGGTGAACCAGATGGCCGACGAAGGGCTGCGGGTGCTCGCTGTCGCCCGCGCCCAGGTCCATGGCATGGACCTGCCTGCCGAGCAGCACGACTTCAGCTTCGCCTTCATGGGGCTCTTGGGGTTGTCTGACCCAGTACGTCCGGAAGTCGCCGCCGCCGTGCAGGAGTGTTACGCCGCCGGCATCCGGGTCGTCATGATCACCGGTGACTACCCGGGTACGGCGCGTAACATCGCCCGGCAGATCGGCCTGGAACCGCTGGACACGGTGATCACCGGCACCGAGCTGGACGCGATGGACGATGCCCAGCTGCGGCAGCGGATCCGTACGGCCGCCATCTTCGCCCGCGCGGTGCCGGAACAGAAGCTGCGCCTCGTCCAGGCCCTCAAGGCCAATGGCGAGGTGGTGGCCATGACCGGCGACGGTGTCAACGACGCGCCCGCGCTCAAGGCCGCTCACATCGGTATCGCCATGGGTGGACGCGGCACTGACGTGGCCCGCGAGGCCGGTTCGCTGGTGCTGCTCGATGACAACTTCGCCTCGATCGTGCAGGCTGTGGGCCTGGGGCGACGGATCTTTGATAACCTCAAGAAGGCCATGACCTTCATCTTCTCAGTCCACATCCCGATCGCCGGCATGTCCTTCATCCCGGTAGTCTGCCAATGGCCCCTGGCACTCCTGCCGGTACACATTCTCTTCCTCGAACTGATCATCGATCCCGCCTGCACCCTGGTCTTCGAGATGGAACGCGACGAAACGGATGTCATGCGCCGGCCACCACGCCGCCTGTCGACCCTGCTGTTCGGCCGGCAAGTGATGCTGACGGGCCTGGTCCAGGGCCTGGGAGTGCTGCTGGTCGTGGTCACGGCGTACGCCCTCAACCTGACCCTTGGGTACGGGGAGGACGAGGCGCGCATGGCGGCGTTCGTCTGCCTGGTGTTCGGCAACCTGGGCTTGATCTTCACCAACCGGTTCCGCACCCGGGGCGTCATCTCGACGCTGCGGGTGCCCAACCCTGCCCTGTGGTGGGTCACGGGGGGCACGATCCTGCTCCTGGCGACCGTGTTGGCTGTGCCCTTCCTGCGCGGGCTGTTCCGCTTTGCACCGATGCACGCGTGGGAGTGCGGCCTCGTGGCGCTGGGATGCCTGGTCAGCGTGTTGGTCGCCGAGAGCGTCAAGACGCGACCCGCGCAGCGGGTGCTGTCCTTGGGTGGCTTCGGGCAACTGGCTGACCGCGGCGACGACGGCCCGGACGGCCGAAGGCATCGGTAGCCAAGCGCCGACCGGCCTCACCGTAACGGACCCACGGTCGCGTTACGGCACGCCTGACCAAGTGGGCCGACGTCCCGCGGTGGGCGATTGGGCGCAGGCACCCATCTTCGGTCCAGCGTGGTCGCCGCGGTGGTCTGCCGTCGGGGCGGCGTGTCGGCGGCGGCTGGTCAGCTGAGGATCTGGGCGGCCGAGACCAGCTGCATGACGAAGGCGGCGGCGAACAGGGCGTTGAAGCTGATCAGGGCGTAGGCGGTGCGGATCGTTGAGGTCTTCATGATCGGTCTCCAAATGCCTGTGGCTGCGGTCTTGTGAGGTGGGCTGCCAGCGCGGCGGACGCGGTAATCTGCGGTCGAGGCGGCGTGTCGGCGGCGACCGGTCAGCTGAGGAGCTGGGCGGCCGAGACCAGCTGCATGACGAAGGCGGCGGCGAACAGGGCGTTGAAGCTGATCAGGGCCAGGGCGGTGCGGCGGATGCTGCGGGCAGTGGCGTTTTTCACTGGAGCCTCCTGGGATTTGGTGTTCGGTCCTGG
>CAITNQ010000131.1 GCA_903893785.1 uncultured Gemmatimonadota bacterium | reverse complement strand
TAGATTCAAACGAAGCGCCCGCCAGCGGCATGGTCACTGAGAAGCCAAGGCAATCATCGATTGTCCCAACCGGACATTTGGTCTCGTCGCATTGCCAGCGGAACGAGAGCGAAATTCCATTTCAAGCCGCCACGTCGACCAGGCGCGCCGCCCGGTCCCGCTCCATTTCGATGCGGTACTGCGCATTGCCGAGTCCCCCAGGCACGCGCGGTCCGGTCGCCCGATCCGGGATGGCTCCGTTTCTGCATATTTGTGTTGGATATGTCTAGTCTCGGTCGTACGTTGACGGCATGTCGTACGAATGCGGGTCAGGTGAGGCGCACCGGCAGTCAGGGCGGCCGACGGCGCGCTCGGGTCGCACCGCCGCGACAGGGGGCCACATGCCGACGAAAAACTGGTTCAGGTTCCTGGCGCTGTCGACGCTGGTGGCGCTTCCGGGCCCAGGCCAAGCCCAGGTGGCGGGCCAGGCCCGTTTCACCTTCGCCGAGGCGAATGTGTGGCGCGGCGCGCCAGCCATCGGTCCTGACAGCACTGTGTACCTGGGGTCCGACAACAACTGCGTGTACGCCCTGCGCACCGACGGTGGGTTGAAGTGGAAATACGCCACGCAGGGCCGGGTCACCTCGTCGCCGACGGTCGGGCCCGATGGGACGGTTTACATCGGCTCATGGGACGGTTGGCTCTATGCCCTGAGAGCTGACGGCGCGCTGCGTTGGCGGGCTGATACCGGTCCCATCGACCAGTCGACGCCCGCGATCTCGGTGGACGGCACCCTGTACGTGGGTTCGCAGGATGGCGGCGTGTACGCGGTGAATGCCGACGGCACGGTGCGGTGGCGTTTCGCGACCGGCGCCAATGTGTTCTCCTCACCCGCGATCGGCTCTGATCAGACCATCTACGTGGGCTCTGACGACGGCAACCTGTACGCCCTCCGACCGGACGGGTCCCTGGCGTGGCAGTACGCCATCGGCGGCGGGCAGTTCTACAGTATCTCGTCGCCGGCGCTGGGCGACGACGGCACCGTCTACATCGGTTCGCATGACCATTACCTATACGCGGTCAAGGGTGACGGCTCCCTGCGCTGGCGGTTTGCCACTGGTGGCGTGGTCCGGTCGTCGCCCGCCGTCGGACCAGACGGGGCCGTGTATGCTGGCGCCAACGACGGCGTGGTCTACGCCCTGAACGCCGACGGTTCGAATCGCTGGACGTACGCTACTGGTGGCGCGGTGGAGTCCTCGCCTGCTATCGGTGCCGACGGCACTGTCTACGTGGCCTCCCAGAACGACACCCTATACGCTCTGTCCGCCGCCGGGGTCGTGCAGTGGGCGTACGCCACTGCCGGATGCGTTTACTCCTCCTCGCCGGCCTTGACCGCCAACGGCGTCGTGTACCTGGGGTGCGACCAGTTCCACGCCGTGTACACTGGCAGTGGCGACGGGCTTGCCCCCTCGCCCTGGCCCAGGTTCCATGGCAATGCCGCCGGCACCGGGGCGCGGCCCTCGGCGGTGATCCGGCCGCAGGCGGACGCCGGTGCCGACCAGGTGGTAGCCGTCGGCGTCGCCGCGCAGCTGGATGGTTCGGGCAGTACCGGGCCGCAGGGACAGCCACTGACCTACCGCTGGCGGGGAGCCAACCTGATCGAGCTGAGCGACTCCACGGTCGCACAGCCCAGCCTGACGCCGCCGGCTGCGGGGGTGTACACGTTCATCTTGGAGGTGACCGACGGCGTCCTGTTCAGCGCTCCGGACACCGTCGTGATCACCGCCGGCCGGCCCGCCGATCTGCTCGCGGCGCTACCGGGCGGCGCCACCATGGCTTTCCGGTATGTCGCCCCGGGATCCTTCTCCATGGGCGATGCGGCCTTGGGGGAGACGCTGCACCAGGTGACCCTGACGCAGGGGTACTACTTGGCCCAGTTCGAGCTCACTCAGGCGCAGTGGCAGTCGGTTATGGGCTCCGAGCCCTGGGCCGGCATGGGGTACGTCCTGGACCGCGGCGACTGTCCGGCAGTCTACGTGTCCTGGTACGATGGCCAGCAGTTTGTCCATGCGCTCAACACCGCGGCGGGCGACTCGCTGTACCGGTTGCCCACCGAAGCTGAATGGGAATACGCCTGCCGCGCAGGAACCACTACCGCCTGGTCGTTCGGTGACGACGTGGACACGCTGGCAACCTACGGTTGGTACGGCGCTAACAGCTGGAACGTGGGCGAGCGCTATGCGCACGCTGTCGGCACCAGGCAGCCCAACCCGTGGGGTTTCTACGACATGCACGGCAATGCCTGGGAATGGTGTCAGGACTGGCACGCTGCCTACACCGCCGAGGAGTTGATCGATCCGACAGGACCCGTAGAGGGCTCACGCCGAGTGCGCCGCGGCGGCTACTTTGTCAATCCGCCGCTGTGCACCCAGTCGGCGTACCGGGGTGGGAGTGGACCCGATCCCGAGGCCGGCAAGGATCCGTACTACGCCTACGACGACCTGGGCGTTCGCCTGGTCCGCATGGGGACGGCACCGGTCGCCGCGCGGCCCACCTCGGCCGCCGGGCCCGACCAGTCAGTGGTTCTGGGCACGACCGTGCAACTGGACGGCAGCGGCAGCAGCGATCCCGGGAACGCCCCACTTAACTTCCATTGGACCGCGCCGCCGGGCGTGAGCCTCAGCGATACCACGGCCATGTGGCCGGAATTCACTCCCGCCCAGGCCGGTCTCTTCGTATTCTCGCTGGTTGTCGACGATGGCCGGGCGGCCAGCGAGGCCGATACCGTGCGTGTGTTGGTGACGCCCGCGGCTCTGGCGCTGGGTGCGGTTGGTGACCTCAGCGTCACCGTTGGCGACACCTTGAGGGTCGTCCTTACCGCCACCGGCGGCGCCGGCGGTTACAGTTTCGCGGCGGCGGATCTGCCTCCCGGCGCCGCGCTTGGCGACACTGCCTTCACTTGGGCTCCCGGCCCAGGCCAAGGTGGCCAGTACTGGGTCATCTTCTCGGTAGTGGACGCGGTCCTGGCGTGCGCCAGCGATACCGTCAGCGTCGCGGTAGTAGACACCACGGGCGCGCGCGACCTGAAGGTCACGGACCAGTGGGTGACGCTGTGCGGCGCCGTCCGAACCGAGGCGGGCGCGGCGGCCCCCGTGGGCACGATCGTTGACGTGGTCGATGCCCAGGGCAACACAGCTGGTTGGTTCCGGGTCACCGAAGAGGGCCAGTACGGGTACCTGTCGGTGTACCTGGACGACCCGGCGACGACGGAAGATGAAGGGGCTGATATCGGCGAGTGCTTGACGATCCGCGTCAACCAGGTCCCCACGCGGGCAACGGTGACCTGGACGGGGTTTGGCGACCTGCACCGGGTGGACCTGTTCGCGCGGGAGACGGTTGAGAACCGTCCGCCGGTGCTGGCCCCGCTTGCTGACCAGGTGGTGGCCGAAGGCGACAGCCTGACGCTGCTCCTGTCGGCCACCGATGCCGACCGCGACTCCGTATCCTTCTCGCTCTTCAGTGCCCCGGCGGGGGCGCACTTGGAGGGCGCCGTCTTCGCCTGGCGCCCCACCTACGAGCAGGCTGGCGACTACGTGCTGACCTTTGTCGGCACCGACACTCTGGGAGGGTCTTACGGCGAAGACGTTAACGTGACCGTCACCCCAACAAACCGCCCGCCGGTGTGGACACCGTCGGGGTCTCGGTCGGTGGCTGAGTGGGATACCCTCGTCGTGGCGTTGACGGCCACGGATGCCGACGGCGACGGATTGACCTATGATGTCACCGCCGGGGCTCCCGGCGCCACGATACAGGATTCGGTGCTCACCTGGGTACCTGACTACGGGCAGGCGGGGACCAGGACGGTGGTCCTGAGGGTCAGCGATGGTAACGGCGGCAGCGGCACGGATTCGCTGGTGGTCTTCGTGTCGGCCAACGTGCG
>CAITNQ010000130.1 GCA_903893785.1 uncultured Gemmatimonadota bacterium | reverse complement strand
GTACCCATCACCCTGGCGGGCATCGGCGTCCGCCCCGCGGCGCTGCCTGCCAGCGGCGCCCGAGGCTGAGGAACAGCGCGTCAACCGGGTAGGGACCGCAGCCGCGCCCGTGGCCGTCCGCTCAATGCCGACGCTCGCCCGATCCCCCTTGGCCGGCCGTCAGCTGCACGGGGCCATCGGGCCGGCGGCCAGCAGTTCGACGTCGATGATCAACGTCGCGTCGGGCGGCACGACGGCACCATGGCCTGCGGCACCATAGCCCAGACGCGCGGGGATGGTCAGCTGGGCGCGGCCACCGGGCCGCATCAATTGCACACCCTCGTCCAGGCCGGCGATAACCGCGCCCTGACCGACGGCGAACCAGCGTGGTTCGCCCTGACTGTGCGTGTCTTCGTAGACGCCACCCGGCCGTGACCGCGCCGTGTAGTGAATGGTCACCCATTGCCCGCATTCCGGTGGGTCGCCCACGCCCCGGGTCAGCTCCAGATAGCGCAGGCCGCTGGCCGTGAGTCGCCCCTGCGGGGCCACGTGGCAGTCGATCAACTCGGCCAGGCCCCCGGCCAGCAGATCGCTCCGCTCCACCACCTCGACCCCAGGACGCGCCATGGCCTCGCGCTGCTCGAGTGAAAGCGTCGCCAGGGCATCGCACATGAGCATCACGGGCGGCCCGCCCTGTTGCACATAACGGACCATGCGGGCCAGGGAGAGCCCCTCACCGCGGCGGCCCGAGACCATGACCAGTTTGACTGCGGCCGCGTCCTTCTTGACCAACCGCGTCACCGCCAGGGTTTCATGCTCAATGTCGTACCCCGGCGCCAAACCCGGGAACTGCACCCGCGCGGCGTCGATCAGTTCGGCCACCTGGTCGTAGAACGTCACCAAGCCGCGGTCCCGTGATTCGGCCAGCGCCTGCAGGTCGACCTGAGCCTCGAAGAAGAGGATGTACGGCCCCTGCTCACGCGGGTGGTACTTGCGGCAGCCTTGCAGGATGGTGCCGCCGTCGCGTCGGTTCGCCGACGGCGGTGCGACGGCGATCGCAGGTTCGTCTTCCAGATAGCGCCTCAACCGTTCGGCGATGCGCGGGATCGACGCGTCCTTGCGGATGAAGTCGGTGGCGCGGTGGGCTAGCGCGGTGCGGACCGTCTCCGTATCCACCTGGGTGGTCAGCATTACCACCGGGGTAGTGACCAGGCCCGGCATCTGGCGCAGATAGCGCAGGGTGGCAATGCCGTCGAGCCGCGGCATCTGCACGTCGAGGATGATCAGGTGAATACCGCTGCCGTACTCCTTGGCCAGCGCCAGTCCCCCTAATCCGTCCTCGGCTTCCAGGACCTGGCAGCCTAGGTCCCTGACGATACTGACGATGCGCTCCCGGGAGGTGGCCATGTCCTCCACCACCAGAACCGTCTTGCTGCGGTCTGCCATTCGCTCCACCGGGGCCGCACGGCCCTCCAAACCCAACCGACACCGGTTGTCAGTTCCGACCTGCGGCTGCCCAGGCACAGGTGGCTGCCTTCCGGATACGGTGGTTAATATGCTCGGCGCCCACCGTACCGGGCAACTGCGACGCGGCATGCCATGGGATTGAACGGCCGCAGGCGGCCACCTCGGCTCCGGGCACGGGCGCGCTTGGGCCGCCAATACCCCGGGCGTTGCCGCCTGGGGCCGCCGGTCGTAACCTAACCCCTGTCCGCCTGCCTCGTTCTATGGTCTGTCTGCGACGGCGAAGGGGAGCCCATGTTACCGCAGTATCGTTGGCTGGCCCGCCTACTTGCGGCCCTGCTGCTGACCGGTGTGCTCGACGCGGCGCCGGTCGACGCCCACAATGGCGCCGTCGCGCTGGCCGCGGCTGTGACTGGGATTCGCGCCGATGGAGACCTGTCGGACTGGCCTCCGGAGGCCCGCGAGTGGCCGGTCGCCCACGCCGAGTTCGGTGACCTGCCGACGGGTCCAGATGACCTGAGTGGGTGGCTGCGCATTGGTTACGACGCCGCCGTCGGGCGACTATGCCTGGCCATCCGGGTGGTCGATCAGTCGGCCGTCGCCGACCCGGCGGGGCCCAACAACTGGCAGTCGCAGGACGGCTGCGAGGTGTACCTGGACCTGGCCCATGGCGGCGAGCGCTCGTCGGCCCTGCAGTACGTCCTCTACGCGGGCCAGGTGCTGCGCCCCGCGGGGTCAGGAGTGGATGTCGGTCGGCGGACCACCGCGGAGGGGTATTGCTACGAGTGGTCCATCGACATCGGGAGCGGCTTGGCGCCGCAACCGCACCCGGTTCTGCCCCGCAGCCTGGGTCTGGACGTGTCGCTGGAGGACCGCGACGCGGATGGATCGTTCTCCTGGGTGTCGTGGGGACCGGGGACGGGCAAGCTCGAGTCGGTGGACCGGCGCGGCGACGTGTTGCTGGTAACGGACAGCCGCCCGGTCGGCGCCGTCCATGGCACGGTCCTGTGGAGTCAGGGGCAAGCTCTGGCCGGGGCCGCCGTGCACCTTCAGTCGCGCCAATACCCGGCGCTGTGGACCCAGGTCAGGACGAACGGCCACGGTGCCTACCGGGTCGAGTTGCCGCCCGGTCCATACCGGGTGCGCGTCCAGCGCGATGCCACCGAGGTGGAACTGACCGCTGGCACCGACACCGAGTATTCGCTGCGCGTCCCGCCGCCGAGCGGCGAACAGGGCGTCCTCGGCCCCGGGCGCAGTTCTGCCGTGGGCGCTGGCGTCTGGCGCGAGGGTTGGCAGACCTTCTCGATGCAAGATGGGCTGCCCGACGACGCAGTAACCGCGTTGTACCAGGGCGGCGACGGCATTTTGTGGATCGGCAGCGGCACCAACAACCTGACGGGCTTCGATGGCGAGGGCTTCACCACGTACACCGGGCGCGACGGCCTGCCCCCCGGGTCGGTCCGGGCGCTTGCCGGCGACCTGGCGGGCGACGTGTGGTACGGCACCGAACGCGGCGATCTGGTGCGGTTGAGCCAGGGGCGCATCACGGTGTTGTCGGCGCAGGATGGCCTTCCCGGAGCCTCGATCACGG
>CAITNQ010000129.1 GCA_903893785.1 uncultured Gemmatimonadota bacterium | reverse complement strand
TGCGGCGTAATCGCCTCGCGCGAGGGTGGTGACTATCTGTCCAGAGGCGTTGAGCACCTCGAGCACCACGCTGCCTGGCCGCGCCAAGGCGAACCGCACCTCCACCTGTTGGTTGAACGGGTTGGGGGCGGCGCCCAGGCGCTGCACCGCGACGGGCTCGAGGGAACCGAAGTCGGTCCGTACGGCCGTGGGCAGTGCCGCGCTTGCCCACCGAGCGACCCCGCGCATGTTGTCGCCGCTCAGCCACACGTCTCCGTGAGCATCGATGGCGAGGGGTCCTGGCGCGATCTCGTCAAGCGTTACGGATGCCCAGCGGTTGCCCTGCAGCGCGCCTACCTCACAGCTGACACCGCCGCACACCCATACCCGCCCAGCAGGGTCCCCAGTGATGGTCTGGGCGCCCTCGAAAGGTACGTCGCCGTAGAGCGCCCAACCCCTGCTGTCATGGACTGCAAGGCCCCGGTCGGTGCCCACCCATATCCGGTTACCGGAATCGGCGTACATGCCCCACGTCCTCTCGATCACCCCGGATTCGGGAAGGTCATATAGCACCCACCGGTTGCCGTCGAACGAGGCCAGATTGTAGGTTGGCCCGCCGTGGAACTCGTTGTACATGCACCCCATCCACACCACGCCCGATCGGTCGACCGCTACCCGCCGTATGATGACGTCCGTGTTCCCGGTAAGGCCGTCCTCTGGCCCGTAACGCCACCAACTGGCGCCGTCGAACCTGTACGCCGTCATGTGGCCGGCGGTCACCCAGACGTCGCCATTCGGGGCGGTGGCGACGAAATGGCAGTTGCGGAGGCCCGTGTACTGGGTCCAGCGTTCTCCATCGAAGTGCGCGGCCCCGCTGTCACCGACCGCCCACACGCCGCCGCGGCTGTCGGGGGTTACGTTGCGCAGGATACCGCGCGTCAGCCCCTCGGACCGTGCGAAGCTGACCCATCCGTGCCCGTCGCACCTCGATAGCCCTGACGGAGTCGCGACCCAAACGCCGCCCCCTACATCCGCGGCGATGGACAGCGCAAGCTCGTCGACCGGCCCAGGCGTCGGCTGGCCGGTGACGCCCTCGACCACCTCGCCCACGATCTCGGACGCCAGCGTCCCACGCCCTGTGCCGCTCACAATCGACGGCACGTCGACAGCGACCGGCGGCGATACCTCGCGGGTCGCGACCTCCGGGCGGCCCTGCCAAGAAGGTCCCTCTGGGGAGAAAACCTCCCAGAGTGTGCTGCCGCTCGCGTTGGCCGCCCCGATCACCAGCCAGATGCAGGCAAGCAGGCCTGCGCTCGCAGCACGACGGCACACCCGATCTGCGCACCTGCCACGCGCACCCATGGTACTCCTCCTCTCCGAAAGCAGCAGGTTGCGTCCCGTGAGACAACCCCAGGGTCGCGATCGCTGCTGTCCTTCACGGGCGCCGTGAGGACAGACAGGCCCTTGGCCGGCCGCAGACCCGGGCTGGGCCCGACAGACAGCGCCGACCAGCGCGGTGCCCGCCCGCGGCGCTCCTACCGCGCACTGCCTTTGGCCTCCGCCCAGGAGGTGCTCCGGACGCCCGTTGGTGGGCTGCAGGCGTACGGCTCGAACAGCTCGGCCACAGGGCGCAGGCCGCTGCCGTCCAGCTGCATGGCGTAGTACAGGCCGTCGGAGTGGTCCTGCACGGCGATCTCGCGGCCGTCGGCGGACCACGTGACCACCCCTGTCGGTTCGAACCGGCGCCCAGTTGCCGCACGCACTGCGGCTGCAACGTCCCGCCGGTTGGCCCCGTCGACACCGACCACCTCCAGTCCATACCCGCGCAACCCTGAGCTCCAGGCAAAGGCGACCATGGACCCATCAGGTGACCACGAGCCCGTCTCCGCCATCTGCGTCAGCGTGACGGCGCTGAGGTCGGCCAGATTCAGCACGTAGAGGGTTGGGCTGTTGTCGCTGTTGCTCCCCAGCAGCAGCCGTTGGGCGTCTTGGGAAAAGGCCGATGGCCAGGCGCTCCGATCGAGTCCAATACCAGCCAATCGCCTCAGACCACTGCCGTCTGGGCCTACCTGCATTAGGTCGCAGACGGACAGACCGCTGCAGTAGCTACAGAGAATCGTCGCCCCATCGGGAGCCCACTCGCCCATCAAGAGCGAGTTGTCGGTCGGCGACCCGATGTACTCGTTGTATGCCTGCTGGCTGAGGGCCAAGTGCTCCTCGGAGCCGTCGACCCTAGCGACCCACAGGTCCTGCCCGCGGATGACCGTTACCTGCTGTCCGTCCGGAGACAGCACTGCTCCCCGACCCTGGGTCAACACCACAGGGCCGTTGCCGTCCCCGCGGTCGATCATCACTTGGTAGGGATAGGGCCCTTGCGCCCACACGACCGGGTAGGTCCCCGCGACACTGCCCGCCCTATCCGGCGATACGAGACCGGTGAACAGGACCATGCCGATCGCAGCCGTGGTCGATCGCCTTCGTATGATCACCATCCCGTTTTCCTCAGGTCTCGTCTTGCGCACAGCCCGGCAAGCGACGGCACGCAAACGGGGTCTCCCACCTACGGCAGGCTGCCGCGCCGGAGTGTTGCGGGTGAGTCACCGTCAGGGACAGCTCGGGCCACTGAGCACTCGCCTTGACCTTGGCCCACCCGGTCATCCTGGCGCCCGTCGACGGGCTGTACTGAATATATTGGGAGCGAATGCGAATGTCCCCACCGACCGTGGTGCCGTTGGCCCTGACGCCAGCTTGGACCGGCGGCCAAGTCGGCGCCTCGGCGTGCGTATTCGGTCCGCGCGGTGCGAGCGGTCGTTGATGCCCGGTTACGGAACCAGCCGACGCGGCCAGCTAACCCGTTTGGCGGCCAACCGAGCGCGGTGAAGCTGGTGCATATGCAGACCATGGCTTGGTGCATGGGCGCACCAAGACGCGGCCATGCCGAAGGGCTCCTGTGTGGTCCCACACCCGCGCTGGCCCACTCGCCGCCGGCTGCCCGGTGCTTGAGGGCGCAGAGGCGGCCGCCGCATGGATGTGCCGCCGCCGGGCAAGCCACACCTGTCCCAGGACACCGCGAGCCCCTACCGACCCCCATCGAGCGTCGGCCCGATCGCGGTCTTTGGCCCGCTGTCGGCGGCCGGTTCCCCGGCCTCCGGCTGGCGCCCATTCCGCACGCGGCCCAGGATGGCCGCCCGCGCTCTCACCCCAAGACGCGGCCAAGCAGCGACCACCTCGGCCACGTCGGACGGCAGTTCTCCGTGCACGCAGTGTGCACACTCTGGACGCGCTGTTGTGCTCTGGACGTGCGCAGAAGCGCCCACAGGCTGTGGATCGGCCTGGTTACTGAAATGCCCTAACGCGCTGTCCTGCTGTGGTGTTGCACAGAAGCGCGCCGGTTTTGCTTCGCCCGGGGCACATTCTGGATTTGGTTCAAATCTTGCAGACCCTCCTGTTTCCACGCGCGACTACTTGGTGTCACGTGGAGGAGTTGGGGGTGGTTACAGGTGGGGGACTTGGGGTGGCCGCCCGGGGGCAGGGTGCTTACCGAAAACAGAGCGGTCGTCGGCGGTTGTGCGGCTATTCATCTTCGTCGCCGATCAGCTCGGGCAGCCGCTCTATAACGAAGTCAGCGTGCCGTTGGCGCTCCGCGATCCGGTCTGGCCATTGCTCTCGGATAACGCCAGCAATCATGATGACCGTCATGCCAACAGCTCTGGCACCTTCGAGCTCTCGTGATCCCCCGTCACCGACGAATACCGATTCTGTGGCCGAGACCCCGAGTTCGCCCAATGAGAGCTCGTAGATCTCCTTCTCGGGCTTTGCGCACCCCGCCACACAAGAGAAGACTGTGGAATCGAAGAGGTGGGCGATCCTGCTCTGACTCCAGGCCGCGACCTCCATGACATCCGCATTGCTGATAAGGCCGAGGCGTTTGCCGTGTGCCTTCAGGGATTCGAGCACCGACAAGGTCTCGTCGGGAATGTGCTGTAACGCACTGGCGAACCGGGCTATCCTGTTCGTGGTGGCGACTCTGATGCGCTCATCGGGAACAGTCGGATCGATGGCACGCGCCATCCCGGCAATGATCTGGAATGCGTCTTGTTCGCGCCCCACCAACCGATCACGGGAATTCTGGTGCAGTTGCTCGTCCCATGCCTCCCGACTGACACCCAGCATTTCGCACGTCATCGGGGTTCCACCACCCCAGGATGATTCAAGTGATGTAAGGGTGTGGAACAAGTCGAAGATCACTGCCTTCTTCCCCGCAACTGTCGATACCAGGCACTTGTCTGCCATTCGTGGTGTCATACCACTCCTTTGGGCCGGAAAGCCCGATTACCTCCCTCGGGTCAGACCGTCTACTGAAACCGGTTGGGTCCAGAAGACACGGACGCGGCGGTTCGTTCGTCAATCGTGGTGGTGCGGCGCGCCGCGAGCGTCTGCTCCAGTGGCATCAACGTGACCCCCTCGATGTGGCCGCGCGAGGGGGGTTGGCGTTCCTGCCGGCAGGGCCCAGTCTCCTCCGCAACGCGCGCTGAGGCGGGCCATGCCATCGGTGGACGCTGCGCCAAGGCGGCGGCGGGCGATGGCGTCTCGACGAAGCACGGTGAGGGATCAGTGTCGGAGTCACCGCGCAGCCCGAACGCTGCTCCGCCTGGCCGACGGCGCGAGGCACGGCCGGTGGGCGACCGCCCGGCGCCGACCCGCCTGCGTTCCCTGCTTCACAC
>CAITNQ010000128.1 GCA_903893785.1 uncultured Gemmatimonadota bacterium | reverse complement strand
GCTGTACCTGGCCGTCCTTCAGGCCGGCACGTTCCGCGCCGTCAACCGCATGGTCTTTATCGAGTAGGCCCCCGCGGCCAGGCTCGATGGCTTTCCTGTTCGTCGGCCGGGGCGCATGAATGGTGCGCCCGCCGCGTGCTCGTTTGGGTCTGAGCCCGGCGCCCCCGCAGGCTGCTGGAATAGTCAGCCGCGATTGTGCATATTCAGCCAGGCCTGCGGCACGGAGTCCCGTGTGTCGCCGGTGCCCCGACGCCGGGGTTGACCATCCCCGGCACGTGCCGGGCCTTCGCTGATCGCGCGCTCCTGACCCCAGTCAACACGGTCCATGGAAGAAACTGACGGCGTTGAGGTGGCGGGCCTGCGTGCCGAGTTGGCGGCTGCGCGCTTGGCCCTGTGCCACGAACGCGTCCTGGCGCGCCTGCGCGACGAGGCGGCCCAGTTCCGCGATTTCGCCGTCCTCGACGACCACCTCCGCGGGCCGTGGCCCAGTCATCTGCGCGAACTGGGCATCCCGGTGCATCGCATCTCCATCCAGATGCCGACCCCCGGGGCCGATCAGTACCTCCAGTTCTGGTCTGAACACTACCCGCCGGGCGTGCAGGCCGAGGTGCAGGTGCCCATGGTGCGGTGCCCGTGGGTCGGCGAGGCCTGGGAGCGCGGTCAGCCGGTGGTGGTGCCGCGCGCTCGGCTTGAGCAGTGCGCCTTCCCGGACACCGGCGTCGGGACGCTGCTGGAGATCCCGCTGCCGGACAGCGGGGGATCCCTGGGTGTCAGCACGCATGATCCCTCCGGCTTCTCCGAGCAGCAGGTGGCGACCCTGGTCGGGTTCACCCGCATCGTGGCCTTGGCGCTGCGTCGCCTGGCCGATGTCCAGTCCCTGCGCCAGTCGGAGGCCCGCTTCCGCAGCCTGGTGGACAACCTGCCGATCGGCATTGCGCACACCACGGCCGATGGCCGCATCGTCTACCAGAACCCCCATGCCCGGGCGATCTGGGGGTACGATCTGCAGGAGCTGGCCAGTCTGGACGCCAGCCGGTTCTACGCCCGGCCTGAAGACCGCGAGGAACTGGTCCGCTGTCTGCGCCGGTCAGGCCGCCACTCTTTCGAGTACGCCCTGCGTCGTAAGAATGGGGAGGTGTTCTGGGGCCGGGGGACCACGCTGGCCGTCGGACCTGATCAGGGCTGGCACGAGTTTATTGGTTTTCTTGAGGACGTGACCGAGCAGCGCCGCGCGGTGGAGGCGCTGCAGGAGAGCGAGGAGCGCTGGCGCAAGCTGTTCACCGCCATGCCCAGTGGCTGCGCTCTGCATCGGCTCGAGTGTGATGCCGCGGGGCAGGCCGTCGATTACGTGACCCTGGCCGCCAACCCTGCGTTCGAAGCCCTGATGGGGGTGCGGCAGGAAGACATCGTCGGCCATCGGGCCAGTGAGTTCCTGCCTCCGGACGAGCTGCGCCACTGGTTGGGGACCTTCGGCCCGGTGGCTCTGACCGGCCAGTCGGCCAACTACCAGGTGTTCTCGGCCCATAACGGCCGGCATTACCAGGGCCAGGCGTTTTCGCCTGCGCTTGGCACGTTTGTCGCCGTGTTCGCCGACGTGACCGAAGAGCGACGGCGCGAGGGCGCCGACCGTCTGGCTGCCGCTGTGCAGCGGGTGCGCAACGCCGTGCTGCAGATGCAGTCTGAAGATGACTGGTACCGAGTGCTGGCGGCGCTGAGTGCCGAGCTGCCGGCTTTTGTGCCGGCCCACCACTTCAGCGTGTGCGTGGTCGATACCGAAGCCGGCAGCAGTGTATTCTACCACGTCTCACCCAACCGCGCCGACAGTGGTGCTCGCCACCCGCGTGTGTGGCCGGCGATCCACCAGGCCCTGGCTACCAACCAACCGGTGTACCGACGCAACCGCGCCGAGATGGCTGATTGGGGCGACGGCATTGCCGACCCGCGGGTGCAGTCGGTGCTCGACGTGCCCTTCAGTCACGGCACGCTGGCGGTGAGCGGTTTTTCCGCCGGTGCGTTCGACGCCGGCCACATCAGCGCCGTCACTCGGTTCGCTCCCGTCCTTTCCGAGGCGCAGCGCCGACTGCTCGATCTGGCGGAGAACCACCGGTTGCATGCCGAAATCGAGCACCAAAGGGTCCGCGCGGCGCAGGTAGACCGCCTGCAGGTGCTGGGCGAGATGGCGGCCGGCATCGCCCACGAACTCAACCAACCGCTGAACGGCATCCGGGCTTTTGCCGAGGGCGCCCTCATCGGTCTGCGCCAGGGTTGGCCCACGGACGGCGAGTTTCTCGCCGAGACTCTGACTGACATCATCGGTCAGGTCGACCGGGCGACCGACGTGATTGGCCATATGCGCGTGCTGGCACGCGAGGACAGTGACCAGCCCCCAGTGCGGTTCGCCATCGAGCAGGCGGTCGATGGCGTCCTGCGACTGGTGGGCGCGCAGCTGCGGGTCCAGGGGATTGCGGTACGCCAACAGCTTGAGGACGACTTACCCGCCTGCCGAGGTTGGCTGTCGGCGATCGAGCAGGTCCTGTTCAACCTGCTCAGCAACGCCAGCGACGCCATCGCACTTCAGCGCCGGCGTCAGCGCGACGACGTTGGCGCGATACCGCCCGACTGGCGGGCTCAGATCGTGCTGGCTGCCGTGGCCGATCCCGATCGCGGCACCGTGCGGCTCACGGTCAGCGACAACGGCGGGGGGATTCCTGAGGCCGCGGTGCAGCGGGTCTTCGAACCCTTCTTCACCACCAAGGAAGTGGGCCACGGCACCGGCCTGGGCTTGGCCATTGTCCGGGCCATCGCCCAACGGCATGGCGGCACCGTGGAACTGGACAACCGGCCCGGCGACGGCGCGGCCTTCACTGTGGTCTTGCCGGCCTGCGCCTGAGGTTGGGTCGCCACCCGTCGCGACGCCGGCGCTCGCCGTGTCAGGCTAACGGCGGCGGGTCCGGGGTTGGGTCGCCACGCGTCGTGACCCCGGTGGGTGCCCTGCATGGTTGGCTGCGGCGGCCGGCCGGGCGGCAGACGGCGTGCGCCGGGGCATCGCCCCGCCCCGGCGAGCGGCCGCGGGTCGCCGGCATGCCGTCGCCGACCCCCACACCGCCGCCCAGGCGCCCCCCGCCGGCACGGCCCTTGGCGGCCGCGCCGGGACGCGCCGAAGGAGGATGCCCGTCGTGCCTGCGCCTCGTGCGTGCCCATCACCCAAACCCCGTCCCGGAGGCCCGGCGCTGCCCCTGCTGGCGGCGGCGGCGGCGCTGTTGCCGGCGGTGGCCGCTGCCAGCGAAGGGGGGCACCAGGATCCGGTCGGCTCAGTGGCGCTGTGGCTGGCCGTGATTCTCGTTTGCGCCAAGCTGGGCGCCCATGTGGCCGGCGCCTGCGGCCAACCGGCCATACTGGGCGAGTTGGTGGTCGGGGCCCTGCTCGGCAACCTGTCGCTGGTTGGCGTCACCGCGTTTGAGCCGTTGCGCAGCGATCCCCACATTGACATGATCGCCCGCCTGGGCGTGCTCCTGCTGCTTTTTGAGGTCGGGCTCGAATCGACTGTGCCGCAGATGATGAAGGTCGGGTGGTCGTCGCTGCTCGTGGCCCTGTTCGGGGTGGGCGCGCCCATGGCCCTGGGATGGCTGGTCGGCGCGTGGCTGCTGCCCGATCACAGCCTCTATGTGCACCTCTTCTTGGGCGCGACGCTCTGCGCCACCAGCGTCGGCATCACCGCCCGCGTGTTGCAGGACCTCAAGTGCTCGACCACGCCCGCTGCACGGATCATCCTGGGCGCGGCGGTCATTGACGATGTGCTTGGCTTGGTTGTTTTGGCCTCGGTGACGGCCGCGATCGTTGCCGCTGACAGCGGGCAGGCCCTGGGCGGCGCCGACGTGGCCTGGATTCTGGGCAAGTCACTGCTCTTCCTGCTCGGGGCGCTGGCGCTGGGTACTCTCATGTCGCGCCGGCTGTTCCGCCTGGCCAGCCGACTGTCCGTCAAGCACGTCTTCCTCGCCACCAGCCTGTCGCTATGCCTCCTCCTATCGTGGCTGGCCAACAGCATGGGGCTGGCCGCTATCGTGGGCGCTTTCGCCGCCGGGCTGATCCTGGAGGAGTCTCATTTCCTCTGCTTCAAGGGCCGAGGTGAACGCGAACTGGGCGAATTGATCAGCCCGATCTCGGCTTTCCTGGTGCCGGTATTCTTCGTCCTGATGGGAGCGCGCATCGACTGCCGCTCGTTCATGTTGCCGGGCGTGGCCGGACTGGCAGCGGCGCTCACCGGCGCGGCCATCGTCGGCAAGCAGGCCTGCATGCTCGGGGTGCTGCAGCGGGGTGTGGACCGCGTGACGGTTGGCCTGGGGATGGTGCCGCGTGGCGAGGTCGGTCTGGTGTTTGCCAACGCCGGCCTGGCACTGACCGTGGCCGGGCAACGCATCATCGACGAGGCCCTTTTTGCCGCGGTCATGGTCATGGTGATCGTCACCACCGTGGTCACGCCACCGGCCCTGAAGTGGAGCCTGGCCCGGCGGCGGCCGGTCGCTGACTGAACCCGTGCGCGCCTTTCCCATCGGGTGGCGTCCGGCCGGGCAGGGGCGTCGTCACTAACCGGGCCGTAGTGATGACAGTGGCCGGCAGCGTCGCGGCCGTGCGCGTGCCTGGCCGTGGCCCTGGCCGCCGACGAACCGTCCGGGTGGGCGTGGGCATGGGACCCCACCTGCCGTCTATGCGTGAACGCGCCCACCGGACCCCGACCTGACCGTCGCTGCCTGTCCGTCTCGGTGCCGGCCTATGTGGCGTGCATCCGGGCGCAGCGGCGCATGCTCGGACGCGTTTGACACTCATCTGTACCCGCTCTATCATTGTCGATTGGCGCGACAGATTGCGTGCCTGAGCCACTCCTGGGCGGCCCGCCGGGCTGCCAAGCCGGGCGCGCCAGCGGTGCCGACGGAGCGATAAGCCCACCGCACCGGGCGAGCGCACGGCGCTGAAGCGGGGTGCTGCCCTCCTGGCGCAGACGGTGCCCCTGGCGGCGTCGGTCCTGACCCGCGCCCGGGGGGCTGTAGGCAAGCCGGCGTCGCGATGGCCAGCCCCAGGCCGATACCGGGTGGTCACTCCTTCCCCAGCCGCGCCTGACTTCGTGATCGTCGCCGGTATCTCCGTGCCCATCGAGAAAGAGGTACTGTGTGCGGGTCGTGATCCTCGCTGGCGGTCTCGGTACTCGTCTGGCCGAGGAGACCGAGGTCCGCCCCAAGCCCATGGTCGAAGTCGGCGGGCGACCTCTTCTGTGGCACATCATGAAGCACTTTGCCCGGTATGGCCATCGCGAGTTCGTGATTGCTCTGGGGTACCGTGGCGAGCAGATCAAACGGTATTTCCTGGACTGGTCGAGTCTCGGCGGCGACCTGACCGTGGATCTGGCCAACGGCACGGTCAATCGCCACGGCCCGCAGACCGAGGATTGGTGCGTGCACCTAGTCGACACGGGGCTGGAGACGCTGACCGGCGGCCGCCTGCGTCGCCTCCGGCAGTGGCTCGGCGACGATACCTTCATGGTGACCTACGGTGACGGTGTCAGCGATATTGACCTGGATGCCCTGGTGGCCTTCCACCGGGCCCACGGCAAGACCGCGACGGTGACGGCCGTACGGCCCCCGGCGCGTTTCGGCGGCATCGTCTTCGACGGCGACCGGGTGGCCTGTTTCACCGAGAAACCGCAGATTGGCGAGGGTTGGATCAACGGCGGGTTCCTGGTCTGCAGCGGCGGTCTGTTCCCGTACCTGCACGGTGATTACAGCAGCCTCGAGGCCCACGGTCTGGAGCAGCTCGCACGCGACGGCGAGTTGATGGCGTATCGCCACCACGGTTTCTGGCAGTGCATGGATACCCTCCGCGACAAGCGTCTGCTTGAGTCCCTGTGGCAGAGCGGCCAGTGCCCGTGGCGGAGTTGGTGATGGCCGGGCTGCCCGTTTTCTGGCGTGGCCGCCGGGTGCTGATCACCGGGCACACCGGCTTCAAGGGCGCGTGGCTGAGCCACTGGTTACTGATGGCGGGCGCCGACGTCGTTGGCTACGCCCTGGCCCCGCCGACCCAGCCATCGTTGTTCGCTGAGTTGTCTCTCGCAGACCGGCTTGACAGTATCCAGGCCGACATCCGTGATCGTGACGAGTTGGCCGCGGTGGTGGCCCGGCATCGGCCTGAGGTCGTTTTCCACTTGGCGGCGCAGGCCCTGGTGGGGCCCGGACACCGGGATCCAGCCGCGACGTGGGAGACCAACGTGGGCGGCACGGTGAACCTGTTGGAGGCCGTTCGGCGTAACCCCTCGGTGCGGGCGTGCGTCGTTGTGACCTCCGACAAGTGCTACGAGCCCGCCGGTGCGGACCACTGTTACCGCGAGGGGGATCCGCTCGGGGGCACCGACCCGTACAGCGCTTCGAAGGGGGCGGCTGAGTTGGCCGTGGCCAGTTGGCGGCGCAGCTTCTTCGCCGCCGCCGGAGCAACGCGCCTGCTCACGGTCAGAGCCGGCAATGTCATCGGCGGCGGCGACTGGGGCAGCGAGCGGCTGGTCCCTGACTTGGTGCGGGCTCTGGCTGGTGGGCGTGCCCTCCGGTTGCGCCATCCCGAGGCTACGCGGCCGTGGCAGTATGTGCTCGATGCGCTCGCGGCCTATCTGCACCTGGGGCGTCTGGCGTGCCAAGCCTCCGGTGCAGCGTACGCGGAAGCCTGGAACGTCGGGCCGCTCGTGGGAACGGGCACGACGGTGCGCCAGTTGGCTGGCATGCTCGCGGCGGCCATCGGCCGTGTTGACCCGGTATCGCTGCAGGTGGCGGCCGCCCCGGCGGTGCCGGAGTCGGCCCATCTGCAATTGGACGCCAGCAAGCTGGCAGCCCGCACGGGTTGGCTACCGGTCTGGGACCTGGATACCTGCGTCCGTCGGACGGCCCGCTGGTACCAGCAGTTCGCCGCCGGGGTCGAGGCCCGTGGCCTGGTGGATGCCGAGTTGGCGGCCTACGCTGAGGCGGCCGTTTCCGCGGGCTGCCCGTGGGTCGAGCGCCCGAGGGAGGCGGGCTCGTGAGGCCGCTCCGTCGCGTCACTGCCCAGCAGACCTGTGGCTCGGGCCATCGCGTCGGGCGCCGGTCGGCTGGGTCGCCGTAATGACCAGGTGCGGCAGCTTCTGCGCGCGTGCCGGTGGGCTGGCCGGGTACTGGGTCCTTGACCGGTACCCCCAAAGCGACCGGCGAGGGTGGTTCGAGCGCCTTTACTGCGGCCAGGAGCTACGGTCCCTGGGGCACCCCGGCGTGTTGGCGCAGGTGAACCGTTCGCGGACGTCGGCCGTCGGGACTATCCGTGGCCTGCACGGCCAGCGGCCCCCGTGGGCGGAGTGGAAGCTAGTCACCTGCCTTCGCGGCGCTGTCATGGACGTGGTGGCTGACCTGCGGCCAGGCAGTGACACGTACCTGCAGTACCGATCGGTGCAGTTGGCGGCCGACGATCCGTCCTCGGTACTTGTGCCGCCCGGCTGCGTGCACGGTTTCCAGACTCTTGAGGCCGAATGCGAAATGCTCTACCTGCACTCCCACCCGCACGTGCCTGCCGCTGAATTCGGCGTTCGCTGGGACGACCCAGCGTTGGCGATCGAGTGGCCGCTGCCCTGCGCGCTGCTCTCGCAGCGCGACAGCACCTTTCCCAACTTCCCCGAAGGGGCCGGTGGGGGCGGGCGATGAATTGCCGTAGCTGTGGGGCTCCTGTCAGCCTACCGCTGCTCGACCTGGGCACCATGCCCCTCGCCAACGGGCTTGTGGACGCCGACGTAGCCCCGGGTACCGAACCTCGCTACCCCCTCTGTGTGCGTGTCTGCACCCGGTGCTGGCTGGCGCAGACGGACGGCGGGCCCGCACCCGAACTGCTGTTCCCGGCCAACTACCCTTACTTGAGCGGCTATTCGGTCACCTGGCGCGAGCACGCGCGCCGCTATGCCCACCAGATGATCGCCCGGCTGGGGCTGGGGCCGTCGCACCGGGTGATCGAGTTGGCCACGAACGATGGTTCACTGCTAGCCGAGTTTGCCGTCCGTGGCATCCAGTGTCTGGGCGTCGAGCCGGCATTCGTGCCCGCCCAGGCCGCCCGCGAACGCGGTCTGCCGATCGTCGAGGCGTTCTTCGGCCCGGATCTGGCTGTCGCCCTGCGGGACGGCGACGGCGGGGCTGACCTGGTGGTGGCTAACAACGTCCTGGGCCACGTCCCTGACCCGGTCGGGTTCGCTCGCGGCGTGGCCATCCTGCTGCGCGACCATGGGGTCGCCACGTTTGAATTCCCGGCCCTCCAGTGTTTGGTCGATGGGCAGCAGTTCGATACCGTGTACCACGAACATCACTCCTACTTCTCGCTCATCTCGGTCACACACGTACTGAGTCAGGCGGGGCTCCGCGTGTTTGATCTCGAGCGCCTGTCTGTCCACGGCGGCAGCCTGCGCCTGTACACCGAACGCCAAAGTGGCCCCGGGCGGTCCGTGGCCAGTGCCGTGGCCGATCTGCTGGACTGCGAGCAGGCCGCGGGCGTGGCAAGTCCCGACTGGTACGGGCGCCTGCAGCCGGCCGCCGACCGCGTGCGGCGCGAACTGCTGGCTTTCCTGCACCAGGCCCGTGCGCGCGGCCAGGTGGTGGGCGGCTACGGGGCGGCCGCCAAGGGCACGACACTGCTCAACTGGGCCGGTGTCGGGGTGGGGCTGCTGCCGTGGGTGGTCGACCGTAATCCGGTCAAGCAAGGCCGCCTGTTGCCGGGCTGCCGGATCCCGGTGGTCGCGGAGCAGGTCCTGGCGGACGCCCCACCGGAATACCTCCTGGTCCTGCCGTGGAACCTGCGCCGTGAGGTGATCGAGCAACTGGCCCGGGGGGGGCTGACCACCATCCTGCCGGTAACCGCCATCCCGGAGGTAACCATCGGGTGACTGCCGACGCCCATCCCGGACCCGTCAGTGGCGGGCCCACCGGCCGGCCCGACGTCTGCCTGCCCCACGCCGGCCGGCGGGACGTTGGCGCGCCAGGCACCCGTGTGTCGGACCCGGCTTCGCCCAGCGCCGACCTGCCCGGCGCTGGTGCGCTCGGTCCCAGCCCACCGCACGCCGGTTCGTCATACACCCAGGCGCCGGACCCGGGCCTGCCCCACCCCGGCCAGCCGGACGTCGGGGCGCCGAACACGGACGTGCCGGACGCCGGTCCGTCACCGGGCGCCAGTGCCAGACCCCGCATTCGCTACGCCCTGCCCTCGGTTACGGATCTGGAGGCCGCCTACGTTGCCGACGCACTGAAGACCGGTTGGGGGGCGCGCTGTTACGAGTATCTGACACGGTTTGAGGCTGCCTTCAGCGCACGCCTGGGAGTGTCGCGCTGCCTGGCCACCTCGAGCTGCACCGGCGCCATGCACCTGGGGTTGGCCGCGTTGGGGCTGGGACCTGGGGACGAGGTGGTGCTGGCAGACGCCAACTGGATCGCGTCGGTCGCGCCGGCGGTGCACCTGGGCGCCCATCCGGTATTCGTCGATGTCGACCCCCAGACCTGGTGCATCGACGCTGACGCCGTGGCGGCTGCCATCGGTCCGCGGACGCGGGCCATCGTGGCGGTGCACCTGTACGGCAACCTGTGCGACATGGACCGCCTGCTGGCCTTGGGTCAGCAACACGGCATACCGGTGATCGAAGACGCCGCCGAAGCCATCGGCTCGGTGTACCACGGCCGGCCCGCTGGCTCCATGGGGCGCTTCGGCGTCTTTTCTTTCCACGGCACCAAGACCATGACCACGGGCGAAGGCGGCATGTTGGTTACCGACGACCCAGAGCTCTACGAGCGCGCCGTGGTTCTGGCTAACCACGGGCGCGCAACCAGCCAGTTGGCGCAGTTCCGGCCGCAACGGGTGGGGTTCAAGTTCCGCATGGCCAACCTGCAGGCAGCGATGGGGCTGGCCCAGCTGGAGCGCCTCGACGAACTCGTCGCGGCCAAACGGCGCGTGTTCAAGGCGTACGCCGCCGGGCTCAGCGGGCTGCCGCTGCAGATGAACCCGGAGCCGGAGGCAACCACTAACGGCTACTGGATGCCCACTGTCATTCTCGACCCGCAGGTTGCGCGCTCGGGCGCGCAGTTACTGGCCACCCTGGACCAGGAAGGAGTCGACGGCCGCCCCTTCTTCCCGCCACTAAGCTCGCTGCCCATGTTCGCGCCGGTGCCCGGCAACCGGCACAGCTACGACCTGGCAGCCCGTGGCCTCAACCTGCCCAGCTACCACGACCTCAGCCCCCAGGACATCGCGCGGGTGTGCCAGGTCGTGCGTCGGGCGTTGGCGGTCGCATGACGGCTGCGTCGAAGGCCCCTGTTACGCGTCCTGGTGCCCCCCTCGCGCGCATCGACGGCGGCGTGCCAGCCGGCGTCGGCCGTCGCCCGCGGTTCTCCATCGGCGTGACCACCACCCGGAGCCGGGACGGGCTGCTCAAGGAGACGATGGCCTCGATTCTTGAGCAGCAGTTCGGCGACTTGGAGGTAGTCATTGGCAACAACAACGCTGCCCAACCTCTGCAGCCGGGCGACCTGGGTATCAATGACCCGCGCGTTCGGGTAGCCAACCACCGCGAGAATCTGGGGCTCCTGGGCAACTGGCAGGCGTTGCTGGCGCAGTTCCGCGGCGATTACGTGACTTGGATCGCCGATGACGATGTGTACCAACCGGATTTCCTGTCCGCCGCCCAGGCGGCGCTGGCGGCGTCGGTCTCCCCATCGGCCTGCTACACTGCCTACACAGTCCACGCTGGTGTCCATGGCATCACGCGCGGGCCGGCCTTCCGCGGCGCCGTGACGGTGCTGAGCGGTCTGGACCTGCTGCGGGACTACCTGACCGATGAGAAACCGCTGGTAGCGAGCATGGGGCTCTTCTCCCGGGCCTTTGCTGTTCAGGGTCTGCCGTGGCAGGCTCTGGCTGCCGGTGACCGCGCCGGTGAGGTATTCGGCGAGTACGCGTTTGTCGTGGCGGCCAGTCGTCTCGACAGGGTTGCTTACGTGCCCGACTCGCTGATCTGCCTGCGTGACCACGCCGGTTCCTGGGGCGGCCGGCTCGCTGACTCAGCGGCGTGCGAGCGTTCCGCTCGCTGGTTGGGGACCGCCGCAGCCCAGTTGCTGCCGCCTGACCTGGACGACCAGGAGCGTGTCGTGTTCATGTCCCTGTTGGGCGTGATGGCGCTGCGCCAGACAGTCAGCAGGCGCCGCAACGGCCCCCTCGAAATCGATGCGGCGCGCACACTCGGCGCGGTGTTGGATTCTGCGGCGATCCCCGGCTGGCACGCCGGCGGCGCCACGGGAGCACCCGCCGTTGACCCTCGCGGATGGCTCAGGGTGCTGCTCTACCAGAGCCGTCTGTACGCGGCGGCCGAGATCGGCCGGATTGAGAAGGAAGCCGCCCTGCAGCAGATCACCGCCGCTGCTGCTGAGCGCCTGCAGTTGGTCGAACGGCTGAGCGACGAACTGGCGGCCTGCCGGTGCGAGGTCGCCACTCAGTCAGCGGCCGCCGAGGAGCGCCTGCGGTTGGTCGAGGAACTGGCGGGCGAGCTGGCTGCCTGTTACCGCGAGGTCCAGATCCAGACGGTCGCCGCCAACGAGCGACTGCAGTTGATAGACCGTTTGACAAGGGCCGTGGAGGCGTACCGCGCCCAGGCGCCGCCGGCCGACACCGCTGCAGGGTGATGCAGGCGGTGGCAGTTGAGGCCCGGCCACAGCCGGTCGAACGACGCGTCGCGATGTCCGCCCCGGCCTGGTGCCCGTTTTCGGGGCCGCGGTCGGTACGTGGCCAACTCCGGCTCAACGTTACCAGCGCCAAAGGCAACGGGTCGGGCCAGTCCGTGGCGCTCTGGCCGACCATCGCGGTCCGATTGGGTTCTCGGCCGGGTGTACCCCATGGGATAGGTGGAGACCGTGACTGGACGAGCGCTGCACCTGACCTTCCACAAGTGTGGCAGCCAGTGGGTCCGCGACGTGCTGGCGGCCCCCGAGGTCGTCGCCACCACCGGCTGCGCCCTGCACCGAGACAGCGTTGACCTCCACTTCGAGCGTTGGCCCGACCAGCCCGTGGGCACGTTCATGGGACCGGTCTACAACGCCGCCCGTCACGACTGGAGTGCGGTCGCCCGTGCTGACGACCGCGCTGTGGTGGTGCTTCGCGATCCCCGGGACCGAGCGGTGTCCATGGCTCAGTCGGCCGCCTTCAGCCACGTCCCGAACCCATACACCCGTCTGACCCGACCGATCGTCGTCTCCCTGTCTCCGGCTTTGCGTCTGCGGCAGGCATTTGCCGATCTGATGCACATCGGCGGGGCCCTGTGGTCCTGGGTCGCGGCCGACTGCGCCGACGCCCGCGTGTTGTTGATGACGTACGAAGGGATTATTGCCGATGAGCGGGGCGCTTTTGCACGGATCTTGGATCACTTTGGTTGGCGTCTCCCGACCCCCACGCTGGACGCGGTGGTAGCGCGCCTGTCGTTCCGGGCCCGCAGTGGCCGTCTGCCGGGTCAGGCCGACGAGTTCAGTCACTACCGCAAGGGTGTGGCCGGCGACTGGCGTGGTTACCTCGATCGCCAGCTTGGCGCCGACCTGGAGGCGGCTTTCCCCGGGCTCCTGGTCGCCCTAGGGTACGAAACGAGCGGCGACTGGTGGCGCGAGTTACCTGCGGCTGCGGCGCCCTTGCCCGGGCAACTGGGGCCGATGGACATGGCGGCGCAGTACGAGCAGCTGGCCGAGCTCACGGCGCTGCGGGAGCGGGTGTTGCAGCTGCAGCACGAGTGCGAGGCCCGCGGCCGCTGCATCGACGAGCTCGACCAGGCGGCTCGCGAACGGCTTGAGCTGATCAACCGCCTTTCGGCGGTGCCCCGGCCATCCATCGATGCTGGCGGGGCGGGCGACGAGGTGATGGCCCTGCGCCAGCAGGTGCGTGACCTTGAGGCCGAATGCCAGGCCCGGGCCCGGTGCATCGCCGAGTTGGACGCGGAAGCTCGTCGGCGGTTGGCGCTGATCGAGTCAATGACCGCCGCAGGCGCCGCCTCTGGCAACGGCGTGTCGGCCGACTGATCTAACTGCACGGCGGTCGGGTCGCCGCCGGCCTCAGCGCCCCGGCGCAGCCGGTGACGCATCGCCAACCCCCACGCCGATGGGGTCGGCCAGCAGGGCGCTGGCCAGGACGCGCGCAATGACCGCGTGCGCTGCCGCGCTGGGATGGGGATCGTCACGCCCGACCCAGGCACTCTCCGGAGCCGCGGCGAACGCGGCCTGCAGCGCT
The DNA here is from genome assembly GCA_903893785.1 of uncultured Gemmatimonadota bacterium. Classification (GTDB taxonomy): domain Bacteria; phylum Latescibacterota; class UBA2968; order UBA8231; family UBA8231; genus CAITNQ01. Next base: position 7,735 of record CAITNQ010000128.1, on the reverse strand, counting down.
GGCGTGGTGTCAATCACGCGGACCCCCTGCTCGGCCATGGCGCCTTTGATCTGCTCGTACAAGGGCTGGTAGGGCCCGTTCGGCCGCAGGTCATGCACTTCCGGGACCAGGGCGGCCACCAGTGGCAGGCGACGGTCGTGGCACAGGGCCCGCAAGCGGGCGAGCGCCGCGACGGCCTGCTGCCAGCCGGGCCGGCCCGGCCCGTACAGACCGCGGTAGTAGTCCACCAGACTCCCCCGTCGAAGCGAAGCCGCGACCTTGACGCGCTGCGTCAGGTACGCCAGGAAGAGCGAGTGCGCCAGCAGAAGGTTGTCGGGGGCGCCGGGTTTGATCTCGGCGTCGTTCAGGTAATACTGCAGCACCACCAGGTCCGGCTGGACCTGGTCCATTTGGCGCGCAAGAAGGTCCACCTCGTGGACCGTGTTGTAGTTGCCGACGCCGGCATTGACCGCCACAAAGGCGGGCGCGCCGGCGCCACGGCCGTCCTGGTTCAGTTGGCTGACCACCAAAGCCGGGAAGGCCTGGTCCTCGGCCACGCCCCAGCCAAGGGTGATCGAGCTGCCCATGAAATACACGCGCTTCTCGTTCGGTGGCTTGGGCTGCGCCAGTTCAGGACTGCGGTGCCCCAGCGAATTCAGGGCGATCTCCACGCCCATCAGGTGGGCGGATCGGCGCGCGCGGTGCTCGTGCGAAAGGCCGGGTTGGGAGCTTCGCACCTTGAGGTCCCTGGCATACCGGAGCATCTCGATGTCGTACAGCTGCATGAAATGCGAGACCAGACGGATGAGCACCTCGCAGCACAACAGCACGTACAGCACGAACCCCACCGCGCGGACCGCCTGGCGCCCACGCCTCCGCAGTTGGTCCGGGTTGGTCACGCAGGCATCCTCACGAGATCAGGACTAGAACTGGAAGTAGATGAACGGGCGCTCGCTCAGGTCGCCAAACAGGACGCACAGACAGACGATGACCGAGACCAGCAGGTACCGCAGCGGCGCGGGCCATCGAAGGATGACCAGCGCGTCATTGCGGCGTTGCTGGCAGATTTCCACGACCAGGAGGACCGCCGTGCAAGCGATGATCCGCATGGCCATGCCGGCCGCGCGGGGTGAGGCGTCCAGATCAAAGCGAAACAGCAGGGCTTCGGCCATCTGGCCTACCTGACCCCAGGACGTGGCCCTGAAAATGAGCCAACCGCCGCAGACCAGGTGGTAGGTCAACAGAACCTGCACCAGACCGGGCAGGCGGTCCCACTGCCGACGGACCATGTAGTAGAACCAGATCATGAAGGCATGGTAGAGCCCGAAGTTGCCGTATGTCCACGCCGCACCATGCCACAGGCCCAGCAGGTATTCGGTTACCAGCAGCGTCCCGGCGAAGGCGAGGGCGTGACGGGTGCCCAGCGACAGCTGGCGCAGCGGCCGGCGGCTGGACAGATGCAGGTAGTAGGGGGCGAATACGTAGTCGCGGAACCAGGACGACAACGAGATGTGCCAGCGGCGCCAGAAGTCAGCCACGCTGCGCGATAGGTAGGGGCGACGGAAGTTTTCCATCAGGTCGACACCCATCGCCATCGCCAGGCCGATGGCCATGGACGAATAACCGGCGAAGTCACCGAAAACCTGAAAGCTGAAGGCGTAGGTGGCCAGCAGCACCTCGACGCCGTTGTACGGCGGCGGAGCGCCAAACACCGATTCGACGGTCCCCGCCAGATTGTCGGCCACGAATACCTTGAGGAAGAACCCCCACAGGAAATGGTAGGCGCCGCGCCTGATCCGCTCGAGAGTCACCACGCGCTGGCCAAGGATCTGCGGCAGCAGACGCGTTGCTCGCTCGATCGGGCCGGCCACTAGCTGGGGGAAATACGAGACGTACAGGGCGTAGTCAGCGAAACTCCGGCACGCGGGAAGGCGACGACGGTACACGTCGATAGTGTAGCTCATCGCCTGGAACGTGTAGAACGAGATGCCAATGGGGAGAGCGAAGCGAACCAGCGGCGGCGTAACCGTGACGCCCCAACCGGCCAGGAACCCTTGCACGCTGCCGGCGAGGAAGTCGTAGTACTTGAACAGCCCGAGCACGGCGACGTTGGAGACGATACTGGCCGTCAGGAGCAGTCGCGCGACCGCCGGGCGCGACGACCGGCTGATGCCAAGGGCAGCCAGGTAGTCGACAAAGATCGTGTACAGAAAGAGAAACAGGTAGCGCCAGTTCCACGCCCCGTAGAAGACCAGGCTGGCGGCCAGCAGCAGGCGGTTCTGCCACCGATGGGGCAGCAGCAGGTAAAGGCCGAAGACAATCGCAAAGAACAGGGCGAATTGCAGCGAGTGGAAGAGCATCGACGGGCGCGGTTGTCAGCCTACCGCGGTCCGCGGTTGGCGGCGGCCTGCCTCAGCACCAGGTCGGCGATCACGTTGAGCGACTTGAAGGAGTCGAAATCAAGCTGCTCGAGATCAAGCTGCACGCCCATTTCCTCGTGCACGCAGCTGATCACGAGCATCATGACGAACGAGTCCAAGTCCAGCGACTCGTCCGGGCTCGCGATGGCGTTGCCGGTCTGCTGCTCAACCAGGTCTCTGATCCGCTGGACGATCGCCTCCCGTGTCATCGGCCGATGCTCCTTACGGTGATCCACAGGTAACTGGTATCGAACGGGATACCGGTCTCGGTACCCAGACGTGACAACTCGGTTCGCAGGTCCGCCATGAATCCGGCGCGGTCGGCTACCGCGGCGATCACCGGTGACGAGCGCGCCAACCACCACGCCATGTGTTGCTCGAAGGTCCCGAACACCACCTCGTCGAATTGGCGCACCTCGACCGTGAACCCGCCCGCGAACGGCGCGAACGCGGCCACGACCTCCTTGGGTGTAAGCCGCTGCACGAGCCCGGCCGTCGCCATGATCTGCGCAAAACTCAGGTGCCGGCGCTGGGCCGCCACCACGGCGCGTTTGAAACGGGCGCCGTCGTCGCGGGCAATCATCAGCAGATCGGCTGCGCCTTGGGGACGGAGGACCCGCCGCATCTCGACTGCGGCCACGGGGACTGACTTGACCCAGTGCAGCGCCAACGTGGAGACGATGCGGTCGACCGAGGCGTCGGGCACGGGCAGGTTCTCGAAGGAGCCGGCGGCGAAAGTGTAGCGCGGATTGCCTTGGTACTTGGCGCGAGCGATATCTAGCATTCCCGGCGCAGGTTCGACGCCGATGCCGCGGATGCCCAGCGCGGCAAAACGCGTTGCCGTGTGGTCGAAGACAAACCCCGTGCCGCAGCCGATATCCAGGACGGTGTGGTCGGCGGCTGCAAATGGGATCTGATCGACAAAACGAGTCGTTATATCGCCGTAGAGGAAGCGCTTGTTAAGCGGTTCCTCGTAGGCCAGCGCGCCGAAGGTGGAATACGACCCCACAGTGTCAGGAACAACCGCCTCAACTCTTGGGTCGTTGCGCATATACCCTCGGTCTGCACGGAACCGCTCGGACGCCTATTGCTTCCCCGGTCGGGTTCGCCGCGCCCGGGCACCGCCCGGAACCGCCGTCGGCGGACGCCGGGTCTGGAACCTCCGTCCCGGGCCTGCCCCCCGGGGCAGTGTCCGGGTCGCCGGGGCGGCCCCGTGGCTTTCGGCACCAACCCGGAGCCGTCCTGCGCCGCTGCACCGAGCGGCGTTCCCCCACCGCGACCACTGCCGACAGGGCGGCCCGCGCCCGGCGGAAGGCAAGACACACGCTCGGGCCCGCGCCCCCGTCAAGCGTCCGGCCAGCCCTCAGTCGACGGGGCGTGGTGGGGGCGACGGTGGGGGCCGTGATCCGCCGACGGGCGCCCGCCGCCGGCCAGGCCGGTAGTCGCTAGTGGGACAGCGGTGCTGCCGAGACTGGGCCCGTGCCCGTTCCACTCTCCATCGGGCCGAGCATGAAGTACAGCCGTCTGGGGTCGCTGGGGTACTGCACATGCTGGGTGGCTCGCAGCGTCAGCGAGTGTTCACCAGGGGCCAGCGGCGGCCAGGTGCAGTCCAATTCGCGCCAACCGGCTTCCGTCCCCCAGTTCAGGCGGCCCCAAAGTTGGTGGTCAAGCTCCAATGTCACTTCCTGGGCCGCCGCGTGGGTGCCCAAGTGCCAACGCGTTCTGCGTCCGCCGGCCGCGTCGGCGCTGTCCGACCATATCTGAATGGTCGCCTCGGCGTCCGTGACCCAGCGGAAGCGGAAGGGCGTCTGCCACTGCGGGTAAGGGCCTTCGACATGGGTGAACCCGCGGCAGTTGCTCGGGCCCATCAGGTCCAGGCTGAGGGTGCCAGGCGTCACCCGGCGCGCCGCTAACCACTGGCGGAGAAGGTCCCAGTCGGCTTCTGGGGTTGGGTCAGCGGCAACCCCGGCGGGCACCGGCGGTACGCCCGGTCGGGGTCGGCACCCCGGGTGTTGGGCCAGCAGCGGCTCGATACCCTTGAACATGTTCCAGGCCAGGGTATTGCGCCCCCATTGGGTAAAGTGGAAAAGATCCAGGTACTTGCCGTCCCAGGCCCCCGCCAGGTCGGCCTCGGTATGGATGACCGTCACCTGCGGGTATTCTGCCCCCAATTGGCGCAGCAGACGTGTGTTCTCAACGTTGGCGCGGACGCGCTTGTCCACCCGTGGGAATGCCTGAGAGTAGAAGGCTACCACCTCAGGCGGCGTACTGTCGGTCACCGCCAGTGTCTGCGTCGCCAGAGCCAGGCGCACGCCCGCGCTGTCTGCCATGGCGATCAGACGTCGGTAAAGGGCTTCGTAAGTCTCCGCTGGCACCACCGGTAGCGTCCATTCCAGATAGGACAGGCGCAGACTGTACTCGAGCGCACCCAGGAGCCGGGACGGACGTTGGGGCGCCGGCGGAATCGCCTGCCGGGGAATCAACCGCAGCGGGCCATGGGGCACAAATCCCAACCCGGTAAGGCCAAACGCCATGTAACCCTGGTACGAGATCACCAGGTCGGGACGCAGAGGAAGCACCATGCGGCCCAGGCGCTCAAGGTTGTCCTTCGGATCGTATCCCTCGATCCCCGCGTTGAGTACCTGGACTTCGCAGGGGCAGTCCAACCGGTCGCGGATCAGGTCCTGGAGCACCTCAGGCCACGGCCGGTCGTGCGGCAGAATGGTGGCGCCCTGGGTGGTCGAGGCCCCGACCGCCACGATGCGGTAACGGCCCGCCTTGGCGGTATCAAAAGGGGCGCCGCGGAACCCGTAGTCGTTGATCTGCACATGGTTGAGGAAGAAGTAGCCGCTGCTTCCAGGCTTGAACACATGCGGCACCTGGCTCCCGGCGGGCAGTCGCTGCGAAACCGTCGACCGTCCCTTGTTCCCTTCGTCAAGGTAGGTGTCCCACCACAACCGGAACGCGGCTGGATCGGCTCCGGCCTGGCGGTAGGAGAAGGCGGGCCGCAGGGTCGCCCCCCCGCCCAGCGGCGCTGGCAGCGGGCGGGTCAGGGCGTCAGCAAGCGGCAGCGCCAGGGTCAACAGCGTGGTGGTGGCCGCCAGGAGCGCCAGCGGTCCGCGGGCCCGGCGGCCGACGGCCGCCATGGCGAACAGACCCACGACAACCGGCCCGGCGCCGGCGTAGAAGGCCAGGGTCTGGTTGTGCCGATAGCCCGAACCGGCCAGCAGCAGGCCAGCCGCGACCGCAACGGCACCCAGGCCCCACACAGCCCGGCGCGCGACCGGGCGGAGTACGCTCTGTGTCATCACGCCAACCACCACCGGTGACGCGGCCTGGCGGCCAACGCGCGGCGGCGCCGCCGCCGTTGGCGCTCTACCGCCCCTGGCATACGACGTCGAAAGTGGACCGTCCCTGGTGCTCGATGGCCTCGTACCAGGCGGCCTCCTGTTGTTCGATTGCCACCAGACGCTCCAACAGCTCGGGCCCTTGAGCTGCGGCTTCGACGATGACCACGCCGCAGTCATCGCACACAGCCAGAGCCTGGCGGAAGCGGTCGCCGGGGACCAGCTGGGCCGCAGTGGGCGCCACGGCCGGTCTGCTGTTGGCGCACCCGACGGGGTTCGTACCCATGCTCCACACCGGCCAGCCGGCCTCGATGAGGCGATGGGTATCACGCACCGGACCGCACGCTACCACGGCCGCCGCCTGGCGGTGGCGAAGCAGGTACCCGGCCGTAAGCGCGCCGATCAACGCCCGGTCGGTCCCCAACAGCGAACTCATCACTACCACGCTGCCCGCCGGCGCGCTCTGGATCTGCTCGTGGAGGGTCCAGTTGCTGTCCTGCCAGGCATAGGCCCAGAACACCGGGCCCACGCGGTAGTGGCCGCGGTTCACCGCGGTTACCCCGGCCAGCGCTCCTGACTTCCCCAGGCAGTCGGCCACTTCGGCTGTAGACAGGCGGTGGTCCCGGATGTGCGCAACCAGTTCCTGCAGCATGGTGCCCTCTCGCGCCCAGGCGCGGTCGATGGCCCTCTTCGGGGGCTCAGCCGGTTACCGATACCTGCAGGACGGCGAGCAGCAGGCGGCGGGACTGTTCGAGTTCAGCGTCGGTGTCGGCCCGCAAGACGAAGCGACCCGGCCGGGTCGTGTCGTCGCCGGGCGCACGGACCGGCGTCCCGGGGACGCAGCCTACCTCCAACTCGCAGACGCCCGGCACGCGCCGGGCCGCCTCGACCCCCCGGACAGACTGCACCACGCCGTCGGGCAGGTCGAGGAACTCCAGCAACGCGCACCGCTGCGCCCGGCGCTCGTGGCGCGGCACCGCTCTGCGCTCGACCACGGCATCGAGCAACCACTCCTGGTAGTCAATCCCGGAGACCCAGGGAACGATCGCCGAGGCAATGCCACTGCCGCCGCCGCGGGCCGCGATCTCGATCAGGTAGAACTGCCCGTCCATCAAGCGGTACTCCGCGTGGGTCATGCCCAGCGCCAGCCCCGACGAGTCGACCCAGCGGTCGTGCTGCCGTTCGAGGTGCCCCAGCTGACCCTCGCCGTACCACGGTCGGTAACGGAGCGCGCAGGCGACCATGGGGCAACGAGCATAGTGGCGCTTCTCAGAGATGGCCAGGGTTCGGTGCCCGCCGGCTGTCCGGAACCCCTCCACCGTGTATTCCGGGCCGTCAATGTACGTCTCGACTAGCACCGTGCCATCGTCCGAGTACCGCCGGGCGGCTGCGAAGGCAGACCCCAATGTGGCCGGATTGGCGACCCGGGCAACGCCTTTGCTGGACTGGGCTGCCGGCGGTTTGACCACCACCGGATAGCCCAGTTCCGCGGCGGCCCGGTGGGCTCCTGCGGGGTCGCTGCACGGGCGGCTTGGCGGCGTAGGGAAACCCGCCCCCAGCGAGAAGGCGCGCATCAGGGGTTTGCGCGTGTACAGGGCCGCCGCATCGGTGCCGATACCCGCCAGACCGAGCTGTAGCGAAAGCCAGGCGGCGGTGGCAACGCCCGAGTCGGTCTGGTCGGTCAGCACGCCACGAACCTGACGCGCCTGGGCCAGGGCCAGCAACCCTTCGCGCCGGTCCAGGCCGATACAGTGGAACTCGTCGGCAGCTGTGGCGCCGGGGCAGTCGGCACGCTGGTCGGCGCAGATCACGTGGTAGCCACGGGATCGGGCCTTGCGGATCAGGTCTACCTGGAAGGCCCCTCCGGGGATGACCAGCACGGGCCCGGGTGACGCCGCCGATGTGCCCGCGCCCATCAGGCCTCCCCTGCCGGCGCCAGGCCGCTGAAATCGCGCAGGTTCTCGTGGGCAATCCGGGCTACATGGGCCG
>CAITNQ010000127.1 GCA_903893785.1 uncultured Gemmatimonadota bacterium | reverse complement strand
TGACCGCGGCGCCGATCTCCGGAGATCCGGTTCTCGTGGACGGGGTGGCTGTTGACACTGCGACCAGCCAAACTGCCAGGCTGGGAGAGGGGGGCGCCTTGGACGACGCGGCCAATCGCCTGCTGAGCGGGTTCTACGCTTTGGTCGGATTCGTTCCCGACGAAGCGGGTCAGGCGGAAGACCGCGAACACTACCTGTGGCTGCGCCGGCGCGGGTACAGCGATGCGGACATCGAGTTCGCCGCTCGGTGGGCTTCGCGCCACATTGCCTCGATTCGCCGCTTCAACTTGGTGCGGCTGAGCATCGCCGAGGCCTTTGAGGGCAAGTGGCAGGGCTGAACCGCGCCGACCTGCTACGCGGCGCTCTCGCCGTTGCGTCGGGCCATGGCAACACCTGTCTGCCGGCGCGTGAACTGACTATATTCACCCCTTGAACGAACGCGGCAGGAGCGTGCCTGATGGAAGGCGGCGCCCTGACCAGCCGGATTGGCCAGAACCGCGGTCGGGCAGGGGGTGGTCCAGCGCCGATGTCCGAAGATACGAGCCGGCCTATGGGCGAGCGACCCACGCACGTTGATCTGAGCATCCCGGCTCTCCCACGTATGGAGCTGACCGCTACCCAAACGGCGGAGGCAGTCGGGCAGTTCATGCACCTGCCAACGGAGCAGATCGAGGAAGTCAAGATGGCGCTGATCGAGGCCTGCATCAACGCCATTGAACACAGCGACGCGACCGACGGCCGGGTGCAGATCGATTTCCAGATTGCCAGCGACGCGCTCACCGTGGTCATCACCGATCGCGGCCGCGGCTTCGATGTGCCGACCGTCCAGCAGCAGCTCGATCAACGTCGGCAGCGAGGTCGCCGACGGGGTTGGGGGCTCCGTCTGATGCAGGAAATGATGGACGCGGTCGAGGTGCATTCCGACGACCGCGGCACTACCATCACAATGGTCAAGCGACGATGACACAGGGCCCCGCGCGGCGTTGGTGGTCGGCCCCCGGGCCTACGGGGGCTGGCCGTGGCGCCGACCGAGCGAACGGAGGGTCATGGCAGAAGGCATGGAACTGACGGTTCGGCATGAGGGAAGCGTGGCTGTTGTCCAGGTACAGGGCTACATCAACAACACGGGCGGTGAGCAGATCGCGTCGGCGTGCGGCGAGTTGCTGGCCCAGGGATCGCGCCGTCTTGTTCTTGACTTGGGTGGCTGCCGCATAGTCAACAGCGTCGGCATCTCCATTCTGCTCGAACTGCTCGATCAGTTGCAGGCCGTCGACGGCCGCCTGGCCTTCTGCTGCGTCACGCCGACCATCGCCAAGTCATTCCGCATCATGGGATTGTTGCAGAGCTGCACGGTCCACGCCACGGCCTCTGAGGCGATCGCGGCGCTAGCCGCCTGACCCGGCGCCAGCCGGTTGGCGACGCGGCATCGGCCCACGGGTTCCTGGGGTGTCGCACGGGGGCCGGCTTGAGGCTTCGGGGGGTCCTGCGAGGTGCCTGCGCTCGCGGCCCGCGTCAGCCGCCTGTCGTCCGCTGCTCGGACAGCGCTGCGGCGGTGCTGACCGCCCGCAGTACCTCGGCGACATCGGTGAACGGTTTGCGTAGCACCAGATCGAAGGCTTCCCGGCGCGGATCGTCATCATCCAGGTCCCAACCCGTCACCAGCACCAGTGCCACGCGTGGATCCAGGCGGCGCAGTTGGGCTGCCAAGGCATCGCCGGCTAGCTCCGCCATCCCCAGGTCCACCAGCACCACATCGTAGCGCTTGGCTCGGTATTGCCTCAGAGCGACCATGGGCGACGTTTCCACATCGACCTGGTGGTCGCGCGCGAGCACGGCGCCGAGCATCCGCGCCACGGTGGCGTCGTCGTCCACCACCAGGACGCGGCTGCGGCCTGTGGCGGGGGTGCCGGCCGGCTGCACGCCCGGTCCGGTTGAGTCAGTGTCGGGCGTGTCCCACAGCGGCAGCGTAAACGTGAAGGTAGTGCCCTGGCCCGGTTGGCTCGACACCTCTGCGCGGCCGCCCCAGCGTGTTACCGAGTTGTGGGCCGTGGACAGCCCCAAACCAGTGCCGACCGTCATTTTGGTGGTGAAGAAGGGCTCGAACACGCGCGCCTGGGTAGCTTCGTCCATGCCGGTGCCGTCGTCGGCGAAGGTCAGACGAGCGGCGCCTTCACGGACCTCAGCCGCGATGCGTATGGTGCCCCCATGAGGCAACGCGTCGATGGCGTTGAGCATCAGGTTGGTCAGCAGGTCGTTCAGTTCGCTCCGCGTGCCGCGCAGCGGCGGCAGGTCACCGATGGCGGTCACCACCCTGATCTCAACACCGACTGCCTCCAGCTGATCTTTCCAGCGCGGCCGGGTGGCGTTGACCACCTCGGCCACCGCAGGAGCCAGGGCCACCGGTGTCAGGGGTTCGTTACTGTTAACGCGTACCGACAGGTGCAGGCGGTGGACCAGCTCGCGGGCTCTCTCGCCGGCGCGCAATATGTCTTCTACCAGCCGGCGACGCTCCTCGTTCGCGTCCAGCTGCAGCAGCAGCTGGGCAGGCAGCAGCACGCCGGTGAGGATGTTGTTGAGATTGTGGCTGATGCCGGCCGACAACTCGCCCGCCACGCGGAGGCGCTGGGTGCGGACCAGGCCCTGCTGCAGCCGCCGCTCCTCGGTGATATCGCGCACCACGACCGCCACCCGCGTGACCCGGCCGTCCTCGTCGCAGACCGGATCCAGGACAGTGTCGAACCTGATGCCCTCGCGCTCGTCCTCGAAGCGCGTCTGCCGGCCGGTGCGCACGGTCTCCTCGAAGGCTTCCCGCCGCCGCGCCCACAGGTCGGTCGGCCGGCGGCCGTAAAGGTCGCTGCCCACCAGGGCCGACACCTCCGTCCCCAGACCCTGTGCCATCGGGGCGTTGGCATCGATCACCCGGCCCTCGCGGTCAACCAGCGCCACCCGCAGCATCGGCATGTTGAGTAGAGCCCGCGCGGTTCGTTCGCTCTCGTGCAGGGCCGCGGCGGTTTCCTGGAGGGTGGCCAGCGTGGTCTCCATCTGCTGCAGATGCGTCAGGCGTTCCAGTGCCACCGTGGCGTGCTCCCCCAGGCGCGTCAGTAACGCCAGATCCCGCTGGGAGAACCGGCGCGTGAAGCTGGCGGCGGAGAGCGTGCCGATGACCTTGTCGGCCAGGCGCAGCGGTACCACGGCGCCGCGCCGGGCTGGAATGGGGGCACCGTCGGCACGGCCGAAGTGGGGCCGCTTCTCCGGGGCCAGCCCTTTGGGCGGCCCGGCGGCGGCCTCGAAAAGCGCGGGTTCGCCGGTGACGAAGACGCGCCCCGAGGTGTCCTCGCCCGGAGCCAGGCGGATCCGCTGGAAGGCTTCCCAATCGAAGCCGACCTGGGCCCGGGGTGCCAGCGTGCCCTGCTCCGCGTCAAAAAGGAAGAGGATAACCAGCTCTGCCTGCATGAGGCGCGATGTGCCTTCAACGAGGTTTTGCAGGACCCGCTCGATGTCCGACGACGCCGCCAGCGTGGACACGGTGTCCGCCAGCAACTCGGCTTCCTGCGTCTGTCGCTCCAGGGCCCGCAGGTCTTCCTGACGCCGGAACCCCTCGGACAGCACCTCGGCCAGTTCGGTCAAGGCCGCCAGGTGGTGTGGCGCAAAGGCCTGGGGGACCGAGCTGTTCAGCGCCAGGGTGCCGTGAGAGAACGGGACATCCACCAGAGCGCGGACCGCCGGGTACCGCTGCCGCACCCGTTCATACTCGCGGTGAGGGTCTTCGCTGACCAGGTCCGGACGGTACGCAACCCGCCCGGCCCGCCAGAAGTCAGCGATCAGGCTGGGGCCCGGCCCGAAGGGGCGTATCCAGCGGACCGCTGGCCGAACCGCCACTTCCCCCGGCAACGATCCCGGCGGGCGCTGCAGAATGGAGACCACGGGCGGATCCGTGGTATTGTCCACTGCGTTGACCGCCAGGTGATCGTACGGCACCTCCAGCGCCCGCAGTTGGCGTTCGAGGACCTGTAGGACCGTCCACACGTCGTCCTGTTGCCGCATGCGCCAGACCGCGTCGCGCACCTGGTCACGGGCCTGTTCGAGGCGCGCGGCCCAGGGACGCGCACTGGTGTCATACACCACCAGCTGCACCGCTCCGGCGGCGCCGGCCACCGCCCCGATAACAACGTCGTATTCCGCCGGCGCACCCTCGCCGGGCTGCAGAACCGCCGGCGTTCGCGGGGCGACAGGCGCTGGCCACGGGTCGGTGGCGCGGGCTGCCGCCCAGAGCCGCCACTGGGCATCGAACAGGTCGAACAGCGGCCGACCTGTGAGTCCGCCGGCCTGTCCGCGCGCCAGCAAGCGCTCGGCCGCGCGGTTCGCATACACGATCCGACCATCGACGCCAATGACGACGCCTTCCGCCAACCCCTGCAGGGCCAGTTCAGCCCAGGCCGGCGGCGCCTTGACCGATGCCTCGGGGCCTGGGACGGCCCCTGGCTTCACTGGTTCCATGGCGCCCTCCGCAAAGTCCGTGGCTCCCGGCGGTGAACGGCAGAGGCGCCCCGCGTCAGGCGGGGGAGTGGCCGACGGGCACGAGTCGCCCTCGAGGCAGTCTGGTTACGGCGAGCAGGCAAATGCCGGCCACCGCGGCGCCGATAAGGAACGCGGTTCGGTAGCCGTAAGCAACCCACAGCAGGCCACCAGCCACGGGGATGGCGACGCCGGCAAGGTGCTCGGCGGTTACCCCCATGGCGAGGCTGGGTGACAACTCCCCAGGCCGCGCGATCTTGTTGAGGTAGCTGGGCGTGGCCATGTTGAAGGCGAACATCGTCGAGTAGGCGAAGTAGACTGCGATCGCCTGCCACGAAGCGCTGGTGAAGGCGAAGGCCAAGAAGACCACCACCAGGCCGCTGTACCCCACCATGAGCGCCTTGCGCTCGCCCCATTGGTCGATCCAGGCACCGATGCGCGGGTTCATGTACACCGTTAACAGGCTGTTGGCGATCAGCATGGCAGTGACAGTGCGCACGCCGATGCCGTAAAACTTCACCAGCGTGAACATGGCAAAAGAGCCCCAGATCTGCCGGGCTGAGCCCTCGAGGAAGTTCAGCAGGTAAAACAGGCCGTACTCCCGCCGGAATACCAGCCGCCGTCGCCGCTCGTGCTCGGCCGGCCGCGGCGACCGGACGCGGCCGACCAGGATCGCAGCACCGGTGAGGGCCACGGCGCTGACCAGGAACACCACGCGGTAGCCCAGTTCCGGTGCCAGCAGGTAGACCATCACCATGCCGGCCAAGCCGCCGGCGGAACCCACGCCGCCCATGAACCCCAGAGCGCGTCCGGATCGGGCCGGATCCCCCAGGGACAGGTTGAGCTCGCGCGAAAGGGGCATCCACAGATGGAACCCGATACTGCCTACGACGACCAACCCAATCAGCTGCCAGACATCGCCGACGAAGTAGAAGCCCAGGTACTGCACCGCCATGGTGGCGACCGTCAACAGCGCCAGGCGGGGCACTGGCAGAGCCACGGTCAGGGCCGAGATTGCCACCAGGAAAAGGCCCGGCACCTCCCGGGCGCCCTCCATCACGCCTCGGTCGGCAGCGGTCATCCGCAGGGTCTCGACCTGGAAATTGTTGCCCACCGCATTCTGCGCCGCCATGCCGAATGACATGCAGAAGGCGGCGGCCGCTAGCAGGCCAAGGTTGGGCGACCACACCAAGCCGAAACGTGCCACCGCACGCTCGGGCAGGGACTGACGTCCGGGTGGCGGGGAGGGAACAGCGGCGGCCTGAGCCGGAATGGTCATGGTGCGCTCCTGCGCCATGGTGCGTCCGGCCGGGGGCCGTCGCCGTGGATGAGGGCGGTACGACCAACGAACCTGCGTCCCTGCCGCCCTGTCAAGCGCCGGCGCTGGCCCCCGAGCCACCGGGTCGCCGCGGGCTGCGGGCGCCCTGGCTCTGCCCAACCATCAGGGCGCTGTTTCCTGAGTGGCCCACGCCGATGGCCTGGCGTACCCTTGCTGCGCCGGCCGTTCCGGCCGTCCATCCCTCCCGACCCACAGGAAACCCATGGCCAACCCAATCACACTGTATGTAGCGCTGCAGGGCCGCGATGACTGGAGCGGCACCCTGGCTGACCCGCGAGCGGACGCGGCAGACGGCCCGCTGCGGACCGTCGCCGCAGCCCGCGACCGGCTCCGGACGACCCGGGCCGGCCGAGTCGCGGTTCCGGCCCGGGTCTGGATCCGCGGCGGCGTTCACTACCTGGAAGACACCCTTGAGTTCACCGGCGTTGACTCGGGTACGCCCGAAGATCCGGTTGTCTACGCGGCCTTCCCCGGCGAAGCCGTCGTCCTCAGCGGCGGTCGCCCGATCGCCGGGTGGCGACCGGAGCCGCACGCCGGGCAGGAGTCATGGGTCGCGGATCTGCCCGAGGTCGCGGCGGGCCAGTGGCATTTCACTCAGCTGTTCGTTGGCGGCCGGCGCCGGCCTCGCCCGCGGCTGCCGAAGGTCGGTTGGTATCGCTTTGCGCGCCTTCCCGAGGGAGCTGAACGTCGGGTAGAGTGGATGCACGGCCCTGACCGCGTCCACTACCAGCCAGGCCAGTTCTCGGCTCGCTGGCGGAACCGCGACGACATCAAGGTGATGGCCCTGCAGCTGTGGTTCGACGCCCACCATCGCCTGGCCGAGGTCGATGAAGAGCGCCAGTTGGTTGTTTTCCGGGCGCCCAGCCTGGGCAGCCTCGAGGACGAGCGCGGCGAGATGGCGCGTTTCTGTGTGGAGAATGTGTACGAAGCCATGGACACGCCGGGCGAATGGTACCTTGACCGCGCTTGCGGCCGGCTGTCGTACCTGCCGCTGCCGGGCGAGGAGCCGGACGGCCTGGAGGTGATCGCCCCGCGCCTGGAATCGCTGCTGGTGCTGCGCGGCGATCCGGGGGCGCCGGTCCACGACCTTCGCTTCGAGAACCTGGGCTGGCAGCACGCCGAGTGGGATTACCCCATCAACGACCCGGGGTCCATCCAAGCCGCATTCAAGGTGCCGGGCGCCATCGTTCTGGAACGGGCTGAGCGGTGCGTTTTCTACGGTTGCGAGGTGTCTCACATTGCTCAATACGGTTTTGAGGTCCGCACGGGCTCGACGGCGAACGCCATCGTTGCCTGCACCATCCACGACATGGGGGCGGGCGGCGTCCGTATCGGCCACGAGCAGATGGCGGCCGTCGAAGCGACCAGCCCGGGAGGGACTGCGGCCGAACCGATGCGCGTACCGATCGCGACCACGGTGACAGACTGCCGCATACACGACGGGGCGACGCTGCATCCCAGCGCGATCGGTATCTGGATCGGCAACTCGGGGCGTCACCGGATCGCCCACAACCGCATTTTCAACCTGAATTACACCGGCATCTCATGTGGCTGGGTCTGGGGATATGGCCCCACCGCCACCATCGGCAACCGCATCGAGTTCAACCACATCCATCACATCAACACGGGTCGGCTGCTAAGTGACAACGGCGGCATTTACACGCTGGGGACGCAGCCCGGCACAGTGCTCCGCGGCAACCTGATCCACGACATCGGGTGCTACCATTATGGCGGCTGGGGCATCTACCCGGACGAGGGCACATCGGAAGTCCTGATCGAGTCCAACCTGGTCTACGGCACCGATGGGGCCGGCTTCTCGACGCACTACGGCCGCGACAACTGGGTACGCGGCAACGTGTTTGCCGGCGCTCGTCGGGACCACGTCAACCCCGGGAAGCTGGAGAGCCATCGGACCACGCTGTTCGAGGGCAATATCGTCTGCTGGCGCCAGGGAGCCCTGCGCCCCCACGACTGGCCGGTGACCCACTACCTCTTCCGCAACAACCTGCTGTGGCCTGACGGGGGTGCGGCGCTGTTCGGCGAGGGTGTGTCGCTGGCACACTGGCAGGGGCAGGGCCAGCATCTGGGCACGCGGGTGACCGACCCGCTGTTCGCCGACCCGGATGGCGGCGACTTTGCTCTGCGTCGCGACACGCCGGCCAGAGCCCTGGGTTTCCGCGCCTTGGCGTCAGACAGCGCCGGGCCTCGCGATGGGCGCGGTCGGCCCGATTCGTACGACGACTGGCCCTTCGGTGACCCAGCGCCGTTGCACCTGGTCCGGACCCGCTTCGTCGCCGTGGGCGAATACCGCTACCGGGTCGTGGCTACCAACGAAGGCGACCAACCGGCCAGCGGCCGCCTGCGGTTGCAGGTCTGGCCCCAGGGCCAGGCACGACTGCGCGGGACACCGCGTCTGGCTTTCCGCGACCTGGCGCCCGGGGCCTCGGTGGAGGCTGAGTTCCAGGTGGTGCCGGCGCCCGGGGCGGGCCTGGTGTGCGTCGCCTCGGTTCCCACCGGTATTGGCCTGCACCCGACCAGCCTCCACGTGGCACCGGTTAACGTGGGGTTGTTCGCCTGAGGTCCAGTCGGGCCGTGGCCGTCGCGGCCGGCGTGACTCGTGCGGGGATGGCTCCCGGTCACGTCGGCCGCGATCCAATGTGCTGGCGCAGGCGACCGGCGGGGGGCGGCTCGACGAGGGCTCGCTACCGGTGCAACTCGGTGTCGGTCCGGTTCGGCGGCGCACGGCCGACGTGGGCGGTCTGCCGGGGCGCTTGCCCGAGGTTCCGCCGTCGGCGTCGGCCCCCACACGGTCCGGGGCAGTTGCGCCGTCGCGGGTCAGGGACCGTCGCGGTCCGCCCCGGCGCCGTGGGGCGTTGGCCAGGCCCGTACGAGCAACTGCCCGCGGGCGTCGCCATGGCCCGAACGCGCGCGGCGCCCGGCGACCAGGACCGCGGCGCCCACTGTTAGGTTCGCTCCAGGCGCCAGACGTCGCTTTCCATGTTGTTGCCGGCGACCACCCACAGGGCGTCGGCGAACACGAAGACGCTGGCCGCGTGGCGTGGCGCCCACGGGGTGCCCGGCAACTCGTGCCAAGTGACGCCATCCACTGAGTGCCAGACGTCGTTGCGGTTGCCGTGGTTCCACCCTTCCAGAACCCACAGACGCCCGTCGAAGACAGCAACCTCGTGGTACTGTCTGGGCGTCCAAGGGGCCTCGGCGAGGTGGCACACCCAGTGACTTCCGTCGGCGGAACTCCAGACGTCGTTGCAGAAACCGCGGGTGGGGGTCTCCGGGGTGTCGTAGGTCCCGCCGCCCAGAACCCAGATTCGACCCTGGTGGACGGCCGCGCCGCCGATCATGCCTCGTGGCGACCAACGCGGCCCGCACGCCTCGACGCACTCCCATCGCCGGCCATCGCCCGAGCGCCAGACATCGTTGTACACCCGCAGGGGCGCCGGCGCAAACTGGGGGACGGTCTGCCCTCCCATGACCCAAAGGCTGTCGGCGAACGCCACCGTGTAGTGCAGGGCCCGAGGCGCCCACGGCACGGCGCCCTTCCCGCCGCAGACGCAGTCCCACGAGGTGCCGTCAGCGGAAGACCACACGTCGCTCTGGTAGTAGCCCTGCAGCGGATCGCCGCCGATGATCCAGAGCCGCTCGCGATGCACGGCGTAACCGGCTGTGTGGCGGCCTGCCCATCGGTGCCGGGGATCATAACTTCCGGGACGAAAAGTGTTGGGGCAATCGAGCCGCCAGTCGCGACCGTCCGCTGAACTCCAGACCTCGTTATTGCAGCGCCAGGGGAAGTTGAGTGTGTCGGGCGGGTTCCAGCCCCCCAGGAGCCACATGCGCCCCTGATGCACCAGGGCTCCGGCGCCGTCGCGCGGGGCGAAAGCAGCCTGTCCCGTGACCTGCACCCAACGATAGCCGTAGCTACCCGCGCTCGCAGCGCCATTGCCCATCAGCCGGCCTCCTGGGCCTTGATGCGTTCCCACACCTGATCCATCTCCGCCAGCGTGGCACTGGCCAGCTCTCTTCCCTGCTCCTGGAACGCGCTTTCGACGGCCCGGAAGCGGCGCTCGAATTTGGCCACCGCGCCGCGCAGAGCGTCTTCCGGGTTCAGGTGCAGAAAACGCGCCACGTTGACCAGGGAGAAGAGCAGATCGCCGAACTCCTCCTCGGTCCGCTGCGGGTCGCGGCGCTCCCAGTCGGCGCGCAATTCGCGGAATTCCTCCTCGACTTTGTCGAGTGGCCCGTCAATCCGGGTCCAGTCGAAGCCGACCCGTGCCGCGCGGGCCTGGATACGCTGCGCGCGCAGCAGGGCGGGCAGCGCCGCCGGGACGCCGTCCACCACCGAGTGGTCCGCCGCCGCGTCTCCTTTCTCCTGGCGCTTGAGGCGGTCCCAGTTGGTGGCCACGTCCGCGGCGGTGCGGGCGGTGGCTTCGCCGAACACATGTGGGTGCCGGTGAACCAGCTTCGCCACGATGGCGCGACACACGTCGTCCAAGTCGAAGTGCCCGACCTCGGCCGCCAGCTGCGCGTGGAAGGCCACCTGCAGCAGCACGTCGCCGAGTTCGCCGCACAGGTCGGTCCAGCGTTCCTGATCGATGGCCTCGATGGCCTCGTAAGCTTCCTCGATCAGGTAACTGCGCAGGGAGGCATGCGTCTGCTCCCGATCCCAGGGGCAGCCAGTGCCGGAACGCAGGCGGGCCATGACGTCAACCAGTTGCTGGTAGGGTTGCGGATCGCTCATGGCGACTCCCCAGAGGTCAGTTCAGTGTACTTGCGGTTGTTGCCACGAGCCTTCTCGACCGGGTACCGCTGCGCCGACACGGCCAGTTTCTCGCGCAGGAGGGACGACACATCGAGCTCCAGGTAGTCGCACGTCAACAGCACGAAGTAGAGGACATCGGCCAGTTCGTGTCCCAGCTCACGTCGGTGCGTTGGATCGGCCAGACGTTTACGAATTTCGTCGTTGTCGCGAAAGCGGAAATGCTCCAAGACTTCGGCCGCCTCGATGGCCAGGCCCACCGCCAGGTCCTTGGGGTAGTGGAACTGCTCCCAGTCGCGGTCCCGAACGAATTGCCGCACCTCGCGTCGCAGGTGGGCCACGGTTGTGCACTCATCAGCGTCAGTTGCCATGGGCCGAGGCCATCCGGGTCACGGGGCGGTGTGTGGCTGCTGTAGTATGGGGTCTTGGTGGGCGGTGTCAATCGGGGGCGGGAACCCGACCTGCCTCTGCGGGGTTCCTAGTGCAGCCACCCGGGGCCAGCGCCGCGTTGCCGGGCCCCCAATAACCCGTACGGACGCTCGACCATGGCCATGCGAACTGCCTCCGGCCGCGGGCCGCGTTCCCGTCGCGACCGCAGCGACGGCGACCCCACGCTGGCCGCGTACATCACCGGCATAGCCGACACCATGCCGCTGTCCACGGCTGACGAGGCGGCCCTGGCCGCGCGCATCCATGTCGGCGACGACGAGGCGCGCAACCAGCTCGTGGAAGCGAACCTGCGCTTCGTGATCACCGTCGCCAAGGAATACCACGGTCGGGGCCTGGCCCTCAGCGAACTGATCAGCGCCGGCAACTACGGCCTGTTGATCGCCGCCGAACGGTTTGATGAGACCCGGGGTTTCCGCTTCATCTCCTATGCCGTGTGGTGGGTCCGCCAGTCGATCATGCAGGCGCTGCAGGAACAGGCCGCCGTCCGCCTGCCGGCTAGTCGCATGGACATCTGCAGCCGGGTCGGGCGCACCTATGAGCGGTTGCAGCAGACGTGGGGGCCCACCTCACCCCAGCAGGTCGCCGAGGTTCTGGGTTGCACGCCGGAGACTGTCGAACAGGCGATGCTGGATGGCCAGGCAGTGCGGTCTCTCGACTCACCGCTGGAGGACGCCGACAGCAGTTGCCTGCTCGATCTGTTGGCCGACGCTGGGCAGCCATCGCCGGAGGAAGCCCTGCTGGGCGTGTCCGTGCGCGAGGAGGTGGCGCAGGTGCTGGCCGGGCTGCGCGACCGCGAGGCGGCCGTGGTCCGCCTGTATTTCGGTTTGGACGGCGAGCCGCCGTTGACGCTGGACCAGATCGGCGCGCGGCTGAGCCTGACCCGTGAAAGGGTGCGGCAGATCAAGGAGGGGGCCCTGGCCAAGCTGCGCCACCCGCGTCTGGGGAGCCGGCTACGCAGCCTGGTCGAGCCCTGATCCACCCGGCCAACCCTTGAGCCAAGGCGCCCCCAGGCCAACGGGCCAACCGCGGCCCGGGTTTTGCTTCTCTTAATCCCGCCGCCACATCCATCGCCCAATGCGCCGATCGGCTCCTCGGTCAACGTCCCGTGGCGCGGTCGCTGGTGCGGCGACAGGCACTGCCGATAGAAATAACGAGGCCGAATCTCGGTGGCGGCGCCGCCGAGGCGCAGGCCGAATGGCAGAGGCCCGGATGGGAGAAGGAGCGGCCGAATGCATAAGTCCTTGCCCTGCAGGCGATCGTGGCGGTCGATGGGAATCGGGGTGGCGTTCTTCGTTTGCAGCAGCCTGGGCATGGGTATCCTGCTGGCGTTCTTGGCGGCCGGCTGAAGCCTTGTCTGAACGTGATCTATGTCTCGTATATACAGCATGATAGAACGATTGTGTCGGCCTCTCAAGGAAGAGCCTTGACGCCTCCTGGGGGTCACCGTATATTGTCGCGCAGGTGGTCCTCAGTGCCCCCGATTCCCGTCCCCCTGTGATGTGGTCGTGCCTTCAGCCCGGCACTCAGTCGCCGGCGGCTGCGGCTTGGGGTTTGCCCTGCGGACGCGCCAGCCAAACGGTACTCGGAACTTGTTTCCGCGTGCCGGTGTCGCGGATGACCTGTGACCGGGGGCGGTTTACGGATGGGCAGAGTGATCGCCGTGGCAAACCAGAAAGGCGGGGTGGGGAAGACGACCACGACCGTCAACCTGGCGGCCTGCCTCGCGGCGGCGCAGCATCGCACGCTGCTGTTCGACCTCGATCCGCAGGCTGACAGCACCACGGGGTGCGGCGCTGCCGCCGAAAGCCTGGCCGGCTCTACTTACGAAGTCCTTCTGGGCCTGGTTGACCTGCGCACGGTGATCCGCACCACTGAGATACCCGATCTGTCGCTGGTGCCGTCCCACGTCCGCTTGGCAGGCGCCGAAGTCGAACTAGCCTCTGCCCTGGGGCGCGAACGGAAACTGGAGCGTGTGCTGGCCGAGGTCCGCGAGGAGTATGATTTCGTGGTCATCGACTGCCCGCCGTCCCTGGGGTTGTTGACGGTCAACGCGTTGACCGCGGCCGACTCGGTCCTGATTCCTGTCCAGTGCGAGTATTACGCACTGGAGGGACTGAGCAGTCTGTTGGGCACCGTTCGTCTGGTGCAGCGGCATCTGAACCCTCGCCTGCGCCTGGAGGGGGTGGTGCTGACCATGTACGACGAGCGATTGCAGCTGGCGCGGCGCGTGGCCACAGAGGTACGCTCCTTTTTCGGTGCCAAGGTGTTCACCACCGCGATCCGCCGCAACGTGAGCTTGGCCGAAGCCCCTTCGTTCGGGCAGCCCATCACTGTGTATGACCCCGATTGCACCGGGGCGGCCAACTACACCCGCCTGGCGGCCGAGTTGTGCGACCTGGTCCACGGTGCGGACCGGGTCCAAGCAGTACCCGCGCCGTGAGCCCATGCCGCGTCCCGTCGCGGCAGCCGCATCACTGAACCCGGGGCGGCGCTCCGTCCTGTCGGTGATCTCCCTTACGGATGGGTCGGTTTCTGCATCGCCTCTCCCGGTTCCTGCGCCGGGTTGGGTCGCCTGTCTAGCTCGCCCTTCTGGTTCTTCGCTCGGCGCTTGAGCGGCGCCACCTGGCCGCGCGTCGCAGCAGCCGCATCGCTGAACCCGCGGCGTGGGGGGCGTCCTGTCGGTGACCTCGCGTACGGATGGGTCGGTCCCTGCACCGCCTCCGCCGGTCCCTGCTCCCCGGCCGGTCGCGTGTATCTGCCGCTTCTGCGCGCACTCGTTCGGCGCTTGCGTTGCGATACCTGGCCGCGCGTCGCGGCCCTGGTAGAGGCAATGCACACGCCAGGGACCGGTGCCCCACTGCGTCGCGGCCGCTGCGTGGTGGGGGGCACGGAGCGTGGCGGCCGCACCTGACGTTAGTCTCCGTCACGGGATACCATGTCTTGCCCCTCCCGGTCCGCTATCGCTGCTTTGTGCTTGTGTTGACACGCGAGGGAATTCGTGTAAACGCCGGCACTGCGGCGCTTGACAAGCCAAATCTCGTTGGGTATAGACACCGCCCCGCTAAGGAGGACCACCCCACTCCGGAGGCATGTCATGACCCGTCCGGCCACCCGTTCGCTTCCTGCCGAGCGATCTGGCGTATGGTTCCCCGTTCAGGCGCCGGTCCCGCCGGGCATCGCACCCGTGCCAATTCTGACCCGCAACCCTGCCATGCTGCAGCTCCTGGAGCGGCTCGTGCGCGTGGCCGCCGCCAGTTCCGTCGTGCTGATCACGGGCGAGAGCGGTACGGGCAAGGAGGTGATCGCCCGAGCCATTCATCAGGGAAGCCCCCGTTCGCGTGGGCCATTCGTGCGGCTGAACTGCGCCGCCCTGCCCGAGGGCGTGCTGGAAAGCGAGCTATTCGGCCACGAACGCGGGGCCTTCACCGGCGCCATCAGGCAGCATGCAGGGCGCTTCGAGCTGGCCGAAGGGGGGACGCTGCTGTTGGACGAGATCGGGGCCGCCGATCCCAGGGTACAGCTGCGGCTGCTGCGGGTCCTCCAGGAGCATGAGTTCGAGCGCGTGGGCGGCACCCAGACGCTACACGTTGATGTCCGCGTCATCGCCGCCACGAACGCCGACCTGCTGTCAGAGGTACGCTTGGGCCGGTTCCGCGAAGATCTCTTCTACCGACTGAGCGTCGTGCCGGTGCATGTGCCGCCCCTGCGCGAACGGCGTGACGACATCCCGTTGCTGGCCGAGCACTTCCTTGCCCGGGCCATCAGCCTCAACCGGCGCAACGCGTGCCGCCTGTCGCCGGCTGCCGTGGAACGCCTGCAGGCGGGCGCGTGGCCGGGCAATGTGCGGCAGCTGGAAAACGTGATCGAGCAGATGGTAGTGCTGGCCACTCACGACGTGCTGACGCCAGCCGACATTCCCGAAGAGGTAGGCGCACTGCCAGCCGCGGTCGATGGCGAGCCCGGCGACGTCCCGTTCCACGAAGCCCGAGCCCTGTTCGAGCGCCACTTCCTCTGCCAGGCGCTGGCGCGGCACCATGGCATCATCACCCAGGTGGCCGATGCCATTGGCATGTCTCGCAAGAACCTGTACATGAAGCTGGACAGCCTGCACATCGACTATGATCGCTACCGGCTCTGATCGCCGGCGGCGGCAAACCGCGCCGACTGCTGCTCCAGGTACGCCCGGTTACTCCCACCGGGCGGCTCAGCCTCCAGGGCTCGGCGGGCGGCGGCCGCAGCTCGCCACGTCCGCCCCAGGCGGTAGTTCACCTCCGCGTACGTATCGAGGTACACCGGGTTGTCCGGATCTTTCTTGACCGCGCGTGTCGCCAGCGCCAGGGCCTCGTCCAGGCGAACGCCTTCCTCGGTCAGGGCCCAAGCGAGGTTGTTCAACAGGGCGGCGGTGGTGACGCCCGCGTGCAGCGCGATCTCGTAGTAGCCGACGGCAGCCAGGCGGCGCCCCCGCTCGTAGTAGAGACGCGCGATTTCCATGGCTGTGTCGCCGTCCGGCGCGGCGGTGCCTACGGCCCGCGCGAAGGCGCTGTCGGCCTCGGGGAACCGTCCCTGACGCAGGCGGACCTCGCCCAGGACGGTCCACAGAGCGGCGGCCTCGGGCGCCGCGCGCAGGCCCTTCTGCGCCACCTCGGCCGCCGCCTCCCAACGGCCGTGGGTCAGGTGCAGGCGGGCCAGCTGCGCCCACGCATCGGCGTTGCCGGCCGCCAACTCCGCCGCCCGCGACAGGATGTCGGCTGCGCGCTCGTCCTGCCCTTGGCTGGCGGCCGCCCAACCCAGCGTCGCCAGCAGGTTGGCGTCGTCCGGGTGCCGCGCCAACGCCGTCTGGACCAGGGTGTCAGCCAGGCCGATGCGCTCCGTCTGGCGGGCCACGTTCTGCAGGGTCAGGTGCAGGCGCCGATCGCCCGGCTCAAGCCCCAACCCGGTGCCCAACTCGCGCAGGGCCGCCTCGGGACGCTCCTGGCTGAGCAGCGCCATAGCCGCCACGAGCCTGAGGCTAGCGCCGTCTGCCCCTTCGCGGTGGGCGCGGCGTACTTCGCGCAGGGCTGCTTCGGGGCGGCCGTCCTGGAGCGCCGCCAGCGCCAGGGCCCGGTGGTCGTTGTGCGGCTGTCCACACTGGGGTTGCTGCACAACGAACACGGCAAGCAGGGCCCCCAACCACACGCGGGACGCCCGCCTAGCGGTAGTCCGTTTAGAGGTCATGCCGGTGCACGTGCACGTGCAGCATGAGGCCGATGGCGACGAAGTTGGTGAGCAGCGACGATCCCCCGTAGGTGACAAAGGGCAGGGGCAGCCCGGTAACGGGCATGACCCCCATGGTCATCCCTGCGTTGACGAAGACGTGGCACGTGAACATCGAGGCCAACCCCAGGCACAACAGGCTGTAGAAGCGGTTGTCGGCTGACGCCGCAATCTGGATGCCGCGGGCAACCAGGTAGAAGAAGAGCGCCAAGATCACCATGGTGCCCACGAATCCCAGTTCCTCGCCAATGACAGCGAAAATGAAGTCCGTATGGGCCGCGGGCAGGAATTCGAACTTGGTCTGCGTTCCCTGCAGGAACCCTTTGCCGGTGAACCCCCCCGAACCGATGGCAATCCGCGACTGGATGATGTTCCAGCCCGTGCCCAGGCGGTCCTTCTCCGGGTCCAGGAAGGTGAGGATGCGGTCCTGCTGGTAGGGACGCAGCAGGTGTTCCCAAAAGTACACCGAAACCACGCCCGCGCTCAGGTTCAGCGCCGCCATGGACACGGTCACCCACAGGCGCGAAAGCAGGTAGTGTATCGCGGCGGTGCTGACGATCAGGTAGGCAGCGAACACGAACGGAGCTGCCGCACGCCAGAGGGGTTCAAACGAGAAACCCACGCTGAGCAATGGCGAAATCAGCAGGAAGATCGACGCCCGGCTCATCCCGGCCCAGTAGAGCATGGGGATAAGCACGCCGCCAAGTACCATCGCTGTGCCCAGATCCGGCTGTTTTACCACCAGGGCCATGGGCACCAGCACGATGGCCAGGGCCCAACTGAGATCCGGCAGGCGATCCAGTTGGTCGCCGCGGCGATCGCTCAGGTACCGCGCCAGGGCCATGATCACGATCACCTTGGCGAATTCTGAAGGCTGGACTGTGGTGATGCCCAGGTTCAGCCAGCGCGTGGCGTCCTCGCCGGTACCGACCAGCAGGACTAGCACCAGCAGGATCAGCGCGCCCAGGTACAGGGGGTAGGCCAGGCCATAGATCAGGCGGCTGGGCACGAAGACCATGGCGACGCTGATAGCCGCGGCGAAGACCCCGGTCAGCAACTGGCGTTCCCAGGCGTCCTGCAACGCGGGTGAGTCACTGTGAAAGGCGGCGCTGTACACCATGGTCACGCCCAGGACCGTGATCACCACGGCCACACTGATAATCCCCAGGTCCAGCTGGTAAAGCCTTCGCATGCTCAATCCCGGCGACTCAGGAATGCTGCTGTCATACGGACACGGCGGGCTCGTGCCGGGGCGGCTCAACAGGCCCTGGACGCGTCCGTCCGCCGGCCTGCTGCCGGCAGGGCGCCGTGTGCCCTAATGCAGGGCCCACACGTTGGCCGTGTCAGGGAACCCTGCGGCGGCCGCTGACTCGACGCTGGTGCTGTCCTCGCCCCCTTGGTCCTGCTCCTCCGGCAACAGGTACGCCTTGATCACCTCGCGCGCCACCGGCCCGGCCATGGCCCCGCCGCTGCCTCCCGCCTCAACGATGACCGCGACCGCGATGGTCGGACGGTAATACGGCGCAAACGCCACGAACCAGGCGTCATCATCCTCGCGTGGCCCCTGTGCGGTGCCACTCTTGCCGGCGATGTCGACGCCGTCCAGGCGCACGCGGCGCCCGGTGCCGCGGTCGCCCTGGACCACGCGCCGCATCGCCCGTTTGACCGTCTCGAAGGTGCGGTCTGACACGCCGGCAATGCGCTGGGGTGTCGGCGTCGGGCCGCACAGATGCGGAGTCACGAGATAGCCGCCGTTGCAGATGGCCGACACGTACCGCGCCATCTGCAACGGCGTCACCAGCATTGAGCCT